>NZ_DAOKZA010000019.1:0-71376 GCF_035325925.1 Azohydromonas sp.
ACGGCGTGATCTCGTCGGCGAACTCGCCGGCCTGCTGCGCGGCGATCGCGCGGCGATGCGACTCGAGCGCGAACGCGTCCTGCCGTTCACGCGTCACCTTCCACTGCGCTGCGACCTTCTCGGCCGTCAGGCCCATGCCGTAGGCGATGCCGACGTTCTCGTCGCGCGCGAACACGGCCGGGTTGAACGACGGCTTGTTGCCGCTCATCGGCACCATGCTCATGCTCTCGACGCCGCCGGCGATCATCACCTCGGCCTCGCCGACGCGGATGCGGTCGGCGGCCATCTGCACCGCGGTCAGCCCCGACGCGCAGAAGCGGTTGACGGTGACGCCACCGACCGAGTTCGGTAGCCCGGCCAGCAGCGCGGCGACGCGCGCCACGTTCAGCCCCTGCTCGCCCTCGGGCATCGCGCAGCCGACGACGGCGTCCTCGATCGCCTTCGCGTCGAGCCCGGGCACCTGCTTCAAGGCCCCCTGGATCGCCGCGACCAGCAGGTCGTCCGGGCGCGTATTCCTGAAGTAGCCACGGCCCGACCTGCCGATCGGCGTTCGGGTGGCGGCGACGATGTAGGCGTCCTGAACTTGTCTCATCAGACTCTCCTGTGAGGCGCCGAAGGCGCTTCGGGGGTGGTCAATTCCTCACCGGCTTGCCCGTCTGGAGCATGCCCATGATGCGTTCCTGCGTCTTCGGGTGGTCGAGCAGCGCGCAGAAGTGCTTGCGCTCGAGCGCCATCAGGTACTCCTCGGTCACCGGCGTGCCGGCATCCACGTCGCCGCCGCACACCACGTCGGCGACGAGCGCACCGAGGTGGTAGTCGTGCGCGCTGATCTGGCCGCCGTCGCGCATCGCCACCAGCTGCGCCTGGATCGTCGCCTTCGCCGAACGGCCGGCCACGGGGAACGGCGCCCGCAGCGGCGGCCGCCAGCCGGCGTCGGCCATCGCTTTGGCCTGGCCGATCGCGACGTGCAGCAACTCGTCCTTGTGCGCGACGATGACGTCGCTGTCGAGCAGGTAGCCGAGCTTGCGGCTCTCGAGCGCGCTGGTGCCGACCTTGGCCATCGCCGCGGCCAGGTAGCCGTCGCGCAGGAAGCTCAGCAGGTCGCTGCCCGGCGCCGCAGCGGCCATCTCGGCGGCGCGCCGCGCGATGTAGGCCAGGCCGCCGCCGCCCGGGATCAGCCCGACGCCGACCTCGACCAGGCCGACGTAGGTCTCCATGTGCGCGACGCGACGCGCGCAGTGCACGGCGATCTCGCAACCGCCGCCCAGCGCGATGCCGCGCATCGCCGCGACCACCGGCACCTGCGCGTAGCGGATGCGCAGCATCGCGTCCTGCAGCTTCTTCTCCTCCGGGGCGATGCCCTTCGAGCCGTGCTTCATGAACACCGGCATCAGCGCCTCGAGGTTCGCGCCGGCGGAGAACACGTCGTCGGGCGACCAGATCACGAGCCCGGCGTAGTCCTGCTCGGCGATCTCGATGGCCTTGAGCAGACCCTCGGTCACCGCCGGGCTGATCAGGTGTAGCTTGGCGGTGATGCTGGCCACCAGCACCTCGCCGTCGGGCGTCCACACGCGAATCTCGTCGTTGGCGAACACCTCGGTGCCGCTGTTCAGCGGCTCGATCGCGCCGGCACCGAGCACGCGCTCGGGGAACTGCTGGCGCTGGTACACCGGCAGGGTGCTGCGCCCGACCCAGCGCGAGTGCGCCGCGCTCCACGACCCCTCGGCGCGGTGCACGCCGCCGTTGGCGGCCACCGGGCCGTCGAACACCCACGCCGGCAGCGGCGCGCTGCTCAGCGCCTTGCCGGCATCGATGTCCTCCTTGACCCACTGCGCGACCTGCGACCAGCCCGCGGCCTGCCACAGCTCGAACGGGCCCTGCTTCATGCCGAAGCCCCAGCGCATCGCGAAGTCGACGTCGCGCGCGCTGTCGGCGATCTCGCCCAGGTGCACCGCGGCGTAGTGGAACGCGTCGCGCAGGATCGCCCAGACGAACTGCGCCTGCGGGTTGCTGCTGTCGCGCAGCAGCTTCAGCCGCTCGGCGGGCGGCTTCTTCAGGATGCGCTCGACGATCGCGTCGGCCTTGCCGCCGGCCGGCACGTACTCGCCCTTGGCCGGATCCAGGCGCAGGATGACCTTGCCGTCCTTGCGGTAGAAGCCCGCGCCGCTCTTCTGCCCCAGCGCACCCTTGTCGATCAGCCCCGCGAGCACCGGCGGCGTCGCGTAGCTGGCGTAGAACGGATCGCCCTGCAGGTTGTCCTGCATCGTCTTGATCACGTGCGCCATCGTGTCCAGGCCGACGACGTCGGCGGTGCGGAAGGTGCCGCTGGAGGCGCGACCCATCTTCTTGCCGGTCAGGTCGTCGACGACGTCGTACGACAGTTCGAAATTCGCCGCCTCGTGGATCGTCGCCAGCATGCCGGCAATGCCGACGCGGTTGGCGATGAAGTTCGGCGTGTCCTTCGCGCGCACCACGCCCTTGCCGAGCGTGGTCGTGCAGAAGGTCTCGAGCTGGTCGAGCACGCCGGCCAGCGTGGCCGGCGTCGGGATCAGCTCGACGAGCTGCATGTAGCGCGGCGGGTTGAAGAAGTGGATGCCGCAGAAGCGCGCGCGCATCTCCTCGGGCAGCGCCTCGCCGAGCCGGGTGATGCTCAGCCCGGAGGTGTTCGACGCCAGGATCGCGTGCGGCGCGACGAACGGTGCGATGCGCTGGTACAGCGCGAGCTTCCAGTCCATGCGCTCGGCGATCGCCTCGATCACGAGGTCGCAATCCTTGAGCAGATCGCTGTGCTCGTCGTAGTTGGCCGGCTGGATCAGCGCGGCGTCGTCGACGACGCCCAGCGGCGAAGGCTTGAGCTTCTTCAACCCGTCGATGGCCTTCAGCGCGATGCCGTTCTTCGGGCCCTCCTTGGCGGCCAGGTCGAACAGCACGACGGGCACGCGCACGTTGACCAGATGGGCCGCGATCTGCGCGCCCATCACGCCGGCGCCGAGCACGGCGACCTTGCGCACCTGGAACTTCTTCATCGATGTCACTCCTGAGAACTCGGGGGACCGCCCGCGGCCGTCGGGCCGCCGTCGGGGCCGGGGGCCGGCGTCACTCGACGCGCAGCCAGGTCTGGTTGCGGTAGAACGGCCCGATGAACCCGCGCACCTCGAGCGCCTTGCCGCCGTCCTTGGGTGTCATGCGCACGCGGTAGACCTTGCCGTTGTTCGGGTCGAGGATGGTGCCGCCGTCCCAGTACGCCTCGTCGGGGTTCTTCTTCACCCCCTCGACGATGGTCATGCCCAGCACCGGCTGGTCCTTGCGAGCGTCGCTGCACTTGTCGCACTTCGCGTCCTGCTTGGACGGGTCGTTGAGCTTCTCGACCTTGCCGACGAGGATGCCCGCGTTGTCGACGATGCGCACCAGCGACTTCTCCTGCTTGGTCTCGTCGTCGATCGTGCGCCACAGGCCGACCGGGGTCGACTGCGCGGCGGCCAGCGTCGCGGCGCCGGCCAGCAGCACGGTCAGGGTGATTCGCTTGAACATGGGCGTCTCCTCGGGTTTCAGAACAGCGCTTCGTCCATCGCCATCAGCGGCTCGAGGCCGGCGCGCGCGCTGCGGATCAGGCCGGCGGTCTCGGGCAGCAGTTTCGCAAAGTAGAAGCGTGCGGTGTGCAGCTTCGCGACGTAGAACGGGTCGCCACCGGCCTGCCTGTCGAGCGCGATCTTCGCCATGCGCGCCCAGAAGTAGGCGAACACCAGGTGGCCGCACACGCGCAGGTAGTCGACCGCCGCGGCGCCGACCTCGTCGGGGTTCTTCATCGCCTTGAAGCCGAGCTCGGTGGTCAGCTTGGTGACCTTGTCGCCGAGGTCGGCCAGCGGGTTGACGAACTCGAGCATCTTCTCGTCGACGCCGTTGTCCTCGACGAACTGGGCGATGTGCTTGCCGAACGCCTTGAGCTTCCTGCCGTTGTCGCCGAGCACCTTGCGCCCGAGCAGGTCGAGCGACTGCACCGTGTTCGTGCCCTCGTAGATCATGTTGATGCGCGAGTCGCGCACGTACTGCTCCATGCCCCACTCGGCGATGTAGCCGTGGCCGCCGAACACCTGCAGACAGTGCGACGTGGCGATCCAGCCGTTGTCGGTGAAGAACGCCTTGATGATCGGCGTCAGCAGCGCGACCTCGTCGGCGCAGGCCTTGCGCACCTCGGGGTCGGGGTGGTGCAGTTCCTTGTCGATCAGCAGCGCGGTGTGCATCGCCACCGCGCGGCCGCCCTCGGCGTAGGCGCGCGCGGTGAGCAGCATCTTGCGCACGTCGGGGTGCACGATGATGCGGTCGGCGCCCTGGTCGGGTTCCTTGGGGCCGGACAGTGCGCGCATCTGGCGGCGCTCCTTGGCGTAGGCCGCGGCGTTCTGGTACGCGGACTCGGTCAGGCCGAGCGACTGGTTGCCCACGCCCAGGCGTGCGGCGTTCATCATCACGAACATCGCCTGCAGGCCCTTGTTCGGCTCGCCGACCAGCGTGCCGACGGCACCGTCGAGGTTCATCTGGCAGGTCGCGTTGCCGTGGATGCCCATCTTGTGCTCGATCGCACCGCAGGTGATCGCGTTGCGCGCGCCGAGCCGGCCGTCGGCGTCGACGAGGTACTTGGGCACGACGAACAGGCTGATGCCCTTGTTGCCCGCCGGCGCATCGGGCAGCCGCGCGAGCACCAGGTGCACGATGTTCTCGACCATGTCGTGCTCGCCGGCGCTGATGAAGATCTTCTGCCCGGTCAGCTTGTAGGTGCCGTCGGCCTGCGGCTCGGCCTTGGTGCGCAGCAGCCCGAGGTCGGTGCCGCAGTGCGGCTCGGTCAGGCACATCGTGCCGGTCCAGTGGCCGCTGGTCAGCTTGGGCAGGTACATGCGCTTCTGCGCGTCGGTGCCGTGGATCGTCAGGCACTCGTAGGCGCCGTGCGTCAGCCCCGGGTACATCGTCCAGGCCTGATTGGCGCTGTTGAGCATCTCGTACATGCACTGGTTCAGCAGCACCGGCAGGCCCTGGCCGCCGAACTCGGGCTCGCACGGCAGCGCCGGCCAACCGCCTTCGACGAACGCGGCGTAGGCCTCCTTGAACCCGGTGGGCGTGCGCACCTCGTGGCTGGCCTTGTCGAGCTTGCAGCCTTCGCGGTCGCCGACCGCGTTCAGCGGCGCCAGCACCTCGGCGGCGAACTTGCCGGCCTCGGCGACGACGGCGTCGAGCGTGTCGGCGTCGACCTCGGCGTGGCGCGGGATCTCGCGCAGCGCGTCGACCGCGTTCAGCACCTCGTGCATGACGAACTGCATGTCGCGCAACGGGGGGGTGTAGGTGGGCATGGGCAACTCCTTGGTACGACGTCGACGGAAGAAAACGGGTTCAGGGCTGCGCCACGGCGACGCGGTCGGCGCGCCGCCCCTTGGCGGTGGCGTAGTGCGCGACCAGGCGCGCGAAGCCGGCGCGTGCGCGGTCGAGCGCGCCGGGCATGCGCAGGAAGCGCGCGTCGTGGTGCAGCGCGAGGATCAGGCCGTGGACCTCGAACAGCATCTGCTGCGCGTCGGTGTCGGGCCGCAAGTGGGCTTCTTCGATCGCGATGCGGATCGCACGTTCCAGCGCCGCGTGCCAGGCCTGCACCATCGCGGCCAGCGCGTCGCGCACCGGGCCGGGCCGGTCGTCGAACTCGACGGCGCCGCTGATGTAGATGCAACCCGAGTCGATCTCCATCGACACGCGACGCACCCAGCGCTCGAACAGCGCGGCCAGGCGCGGCAGGCCGCGCGCCTCGCGCACGGCGGGGAAGAACACTTCGTCCTCGAAACGGCGGTGGTACTCGCGGATCACCGAGATCTGCAGTTCCTCGCGCGAGCCGAAGTGGGCGAACACGCCCGACTTGCTCATCTGCATCAACTCGGCCAGCGCGCCGATCGACAGCCCCTCGAGCCCCATGTGCGACGCCAGCCCCAGCGCGGCGTCGAGGATCGCGGCGCGCGTCTGCTGGCCCTTGTGCAATGCGCCGCGCGCACTGCGCGTGCCCGCGCGGGCCGGCGCGGCGCGGTCGGCAAACTCGGTGTCGCCGCGTTCGGCTGCGGTGGCGGGAGGCGTCATCGACTCGGGTTCGGAATGAAACGAACGATCGTTCTATTTTGCAGACTCGCGCGCGGCTGCACAGGCCCCGGCAGCGCGATTTCTAGGCGCACCCACCTAGAGCGGGGGCCGCGTTCGCGATGGATCGCCTCGAAGCCGAGGGTTAACCCTTGTTTCGATGACGGCCCCGACCATCGACGTGCGTCGGTCGAGCGCACGCCCGAACGAAGATCACGGCGGTCGCTCGGGGGAGGGGGGGCAATCGGTGGCTTCGTCGCGGCAAGGCGGCTCGCCGTCGGGCACGCGGGGCAGGCAAAGGCGCGCGGTGCGACGCTGGGCGGCGTCGACCCGCATCGTCTGCCCGATCGCGCGGACGGCTGCCGCGTGCATGGCGCTGACGCGGCTAGCGGCGCACACACGCGGCCTGCGGCCCGCCTGAATGCCGCCGGCACGATGCCGGCGACGCGCCCACGGCTCGATGACACGCCGATGACGGCGTGGCGGCCACACGTCGCTATTGAAGCGCCTGCGCGGATTGTTTAATCTCCGTCAGTTGCGCCCGGCACGTTTCCTGCGGTCGTGGCGGTGTCGGAGGTGGTCTTCTTGGACGTGTTGCAACTCGACGTGTCGGGCCGGCCGCAGGCCTGGATCTCGGCCCGCGAGGCCGCGGTGCTCTACGCCAGCGACGGCGTCGCGTGGACACTCGGCGAAGCATGCCAAGTGCTGCGCGGCGGCATCCAGCGCACGACGGGGCGGCAGTCGCGCATCGCGGTGCACCCGATCGTCGCGGTGCGCGGCGCGATTCCGAGCCGCGCATGGCGGCAGGTGCCGGCCCTGTCCAACCCCAAGTTGTTCGCACGCGACCGCCTCGTGTGCGCCTACTGCGGCGGGCGCTTCCACTTCGACGAACTGACCCGGGAGCACATCGTGCCGACCTCGCGCGGCGGCGACGACAGCTGGATGAACTGCATCACCGCGTGCCGGGCCTGCAACGGGCGCAAGGGCAACCGCCTGCCCGAGGAAGCGCGCATGACGCTGATGTACCTGCCCTACGTGCCCAGCCTGCACGAGGACATGATCCTTCGCGGCCGGCGCATCCTCGCCGACCAGATGGACTTCCTGCTGGCCAGCGTGCCGCGCTCGAGCCGGCTGCACGGCTGACGGCGCCCGCGGGTCAACCGCGGGCCGCAGCGGCCCGTTGTCAGGGCATTCCATGGAGAAGTCGATGCCCCGAGCCCTGATCGCGCTGGCGCTGGCCGCCGGCGTGGCCGCGTGTTCCACCACCAGCCCCGACGTCGTGCAGCGCGGCGACGCGCAGCGGCTCTCGACCGTGCAGGACGCCACCGTGCTCGCGGTGCGCGACGTCGTCGTCGACGGCTCGCAGAGCGGCACCGGCGCCGCCGCCGGCGGCGTCGTCGGCGGCGTGCTCGGCGGCTCGCGCAGCGGCGGTGCCGAGGCGGTGGCGATCGGCGTTGTCGGCGCCGTGGCCGGCGCGGTGATCGGCAACACCATCGAGCGTGCGGCCACGCGCGAGTCGGCCGTCGAGCTGATGCTGCAGATGCGCAACGGCGACCGTCGCGCGATCGTGCAGGCCCAGGGCGACGAGCGCTTCCAGCCGGGCGACGCGGTGATCCTCGTCACCTCGGGGGGCCGCACGCGCGTGACCAAGGCGCCGCCGGGCACCGTGCCGGCGCCGGTGAAGCCGGAGCCGGTGTACACGCCGGGCGGGCGACCGTAGCACGCGGGGGCGCCGCGTGCGGCGCTAGGATGCGGGCTCCTCCGGAGACCCGCCATGACCGCACGCACCACGCCCCCGTTCCGCGCCGACCACGTCGGCAGCTTCCTGCGCCCGCCCTACCTGCTCGAGGCGCGCGAGAAGAAGGCCCGTGGCGAGATCAGCGCCGCGCAGCTGCGCGAGGTCGAGGACCGTGCGATCGCCGAGATCGTGCAGTTCCAGCACGACGTCGGCCTGCAGTCGATCACCGACGGCGAGTTCCGCCGCACCTACTTCCACATCGACTTCCTCGAGCAGCTCGGCGGCGTGAAGACCGACGTGCCGGTGACCGTCCGCAAGCCCGACGGCACCGAGGAGCTCGCGCCGCCGGTGATGCGCGTCGTCGACAAGGTGCGCCACGCGAAGGACATCCAGCGTGCCGACTTCGAGTTCCTGAAGGCGCAGGTCGCGCGACTCGCGCCCGGCGCGACGCCGAAGGTGACCATCCCGTCGCCGACGATGCTGCACTTCCGCGGCGGACGCGCCGGCATCAGCCGCGACGCCTACCCCGAGCTCGACCCGTACTTCTACGACGACGTCGCGAAGGCCTATGGCGACGAGCTGCAGTCGCTCGCCGACGCCGGCTGCACCTACGTGCAGATGGACGACACCAACATGGCCTACCTGTGCGACGAGAAGATGCGCGAGGCCGCGCGCCAGCGCGGCGACGACCCCAACGAGCTGCCGCACCGCTACGCGCAGTTCATCAACAAGGTGGTCGCGCGCAAGCCCGCGGGCATGACGCTGGCGATGCACCTGTGCCGCGGCAACTTCAAGAGCACCTTCGCCGCGCAGGGCAACTACGAGCCGGTGGCCGAGGCACTGCTCGCCGAGATGAACCTCGACGCGTACTTCATGGAGTACGACGACGACCGCAGCGGGGACTTCCGCCCGCTGCGCTTCCTGCCCAAGGGCAAGATCGTCGTGCTCGGCCTGGTGACGACCAAGTTCGGGCAGCTCGAGAGCAAGGACGACCTGAAGCGCCGCATCGGCGAGGCGGCGCAGTACGCACCGCTCGAACAGCTGGCACTGAGCCCGCAGTGCGGCTTCTCGAGCACGGTGCACGGCAACAACATCGCCGTCGACGACCAGCGGCGCAAGCTGCGACTGGTCGTCGAGACCGCGCGCGAGGTCTGGGGCTGACGAGGGCGGCGCCGTCTCCGTCACCCCCCCTCATCCGCGGGGGCGGCGCCCCCGCGACCGGTGGAGTGCCAACCCCCGGGCGCGCGCGCAACATCGGGGCATCGAGGTCACGACGGTGGAGTCGAGCATGCCCAGCACCGCGCAAACCCACCCGTGCCACCGCGACGGCATCGACCACAGTGCGTCGGCGCCGCCGGTGGAGATCCCGCGCGACCACGTCGGCGAGTTCGTGATCCCGGGCACCGGAAAACACGTCTGGTGGACCGGGCGCGTCGCGATCGGCCTGCGCTACGAGCCGCCGCGCCGCTGCGACACGACGCCCGAGTCGTCGCGCTGGCTCCAGTCACTGCTGCTGCGGCGCAACGGCGGCGCGATGGGGCCGCGGTCGCTGGTAGGCCGTGCTGGGATCGAACCAGCGACCAAGGGATTATGAGTCCCCTGCTCTAACCACTGAGCTAACGGCCCGCGGGCCGCGATCGTAGCGCCTTCGTCGAAGCGATCACCGGAATCGGTGGTCGCATCGGTCGCGGCGCGTCACTTGCCCGACTTGAACGTCTGGAACACGCGCGTCTGCACGCGCCGCGCTTCGTTGGGCAGCGTGCGCGGCACCGCGAGCTTCTTGATGTCGGCTTCCGACAGGAAGATCGTCGGGTTCTTCGCCAGTTCGGGCTTGACGAACTGCTTCGACGCCGGGTTTGGGTTGCCGTAGAAGACCTCGTTGGTCAGCGATGCGTGCACCTCGGGGCGCAGGATGTAGTTGATGAAGGCGTGCGCCGCGTCGACGTTCTTCGCGTCCTTCGGGATCGCCATCGTGTCGAGGAACATCGTCGCGCCGCGCGGCGGGATCAGCGGCTTGATCGTGAAGCCGGCCTTCGCCTCGGCGGCGCGCTCGTTGGCGATGTTGAAGTCGCCCGAGTAGCCGAGCGACACGCACAGCATGCCACCGGCGAGGTCGTTGATCGGGCCGGGCGAGAAGATGCGCGTGACGTACGGGCGCGCCTTCATCAGCACCTCGCGCGCCGCGTCGTAGTCCTTCGCGTTGGTGCTGTAGCCGTCCTTGCCGGCGTAGATCATCGCCACCGGCACGACCTCGCTGGCCGAGTCGAGCACGTGGATGCCGCAGCCCTTGAGCTTGCTCGCGTATTCGGGCTTGAAGATCAGGTCCAGCGGGTTCTCCGGCATCGGCGTCGTGCCGAGCGCGGCTTTGACTTTCTGCTCGTTGATGCCCACCGTGACGAAGCCCCACATCCAGGTCACGAGGTGCTTGTTGCCCGGGTCGGCCTCGGCGAGCTTGGCCTGCAAGGCGGGGTCGAGGTTCTTCAGGTTCGGGATCTTCGCCGGGTCGAGCGGCTGGAAGATGCCGCCCTTGATCTGCTGCGCCGCGAAGTGCGCGCTGGGCACGACGATGTCGTAGCCGGTGCGCCCGGCCACCAGCTTGGCGTGCAGCGTCTCGTTGCTCTCGATCGTCGCGTCGTACTTGGTCTTGATCCCGGTTTCCTTCTCGAAGTTGGCGATGACGTCGGGGCCGATGTAGTCGGCCCAGTTCATCACGTTGAGCGTCTTCGCGCCGCCCTGCGCGAGCGCGCCGCCGGAGGCGCCCAGGCACAGCGCGATCGCGGCACAGAGGGTCGAACACCGAGGAAACCGGACCATGGAAGACTCCTGAAGGCAGGACAAGGAACGGCGCCCAGCGGGCGCCTGCGGCCACCGACGCCGCGCAGACCTGGGGCGACGCGGGAAGTTCCGTCGTCTCGACGCCGGCGCCGCGGCCGCGGCGCGCAGTATGCCCAAGCCACGCGGGGGCACGCGCCGGTCAGTGGCGGTGATGCGACAGCGCGTGGCTGACCAGTCGCGACGTGATGTCGACGATCTGGATCATGCGCTCGTAGGGCATGCGCGTCGGCCCGATGACCCCCAGCGTGCCGACGACCTCGCCGTCGACGACGTACGGCGCCGACACGACCGACAAGGCCTCGAACGGCACCACCCCGCTCTCGCCGCCGATGTAGATGCGCACCCCCTCGGCGCGGCTGGACACTTCGAGCAGGCGCATCAGCTCGGTCTTGCGTTCGAACAGGTCGAACAGCTTGCGCAGTGCGCCGAGGTCGCTGCCGAAGTCCTGCACCTCGAGCAGGTTGCGCTCGCCGCTGACCACCACCTGCTCGGTGCTCTCGGCCAGCGCCTCGCTGCCCGCCTGCACCGCCGCCTGCATCAGCGTGGCGATCTCGCCGCGCAGTGCCTCGATCTCGGTCTTCAGGCGCTCGCGGATGCCGTCCAGGCTCAGCCCGGCGTAGTGCGAGTTCAGGTAGTTCGTCGCCTCGACGAGTTCGCCCTGCGTGTAGTCGCGCGCGGTGACGATCACGCGGTTCTGCACGTCGCCGTCGGCGTCGACCAGGATCACCAGCACGCGCCGCTCGGACAGGCGCAGGAACTCGATGTGGCGGAACACGCCGGCCTTGCGCGGCGAGGTGACGACGCCGACGAAGTGGGACAGGTTCGACAGCACCTGCGCGGCCTGCGCGATGACGCGCTGCGGCTGGTCGGCCTGCACCTGCTCGCGCACCGCCGCCAGGCCGGGGTCGACGCGCGACAGGTCCAGCGGCTGCGCGGTGAGCATGGTGTCGACGAACACGCGGTAGCCGCGCGCGGTGGGCACGCGCCCGGCGCTGGTGTGCGGACTGGCGATCAGGCCGAGCTCTTCGAGGTCGGCCATCACGTTGCGGATGGTCGCCGGGCTCAGCTCGAGCCCGCTGGCGCGCGACAGCGTGCGCGAGCCCACCGGCTGGCCGTCGGCGATGTAGCGTTCGACCAGGGTCTTCAGCAGCGTGCGGGCGCGCTCGTCGAGCATGTTTTCATTGTAGTGACAAGGGCTTGCGCGCGCCCCGCCTCCCCCCTCGCGCGGCGGGGCCGTATGGTGTAATCGTCGCCATGGCGAGTCGCTTCCGTCACGCGGCGCTGGTCGGCAAGTACCAGGCCCAGGGCATCCGGCCGGTGCTCGACGACATCGCCCATTTCCTGATCGGCCTGGGCCTGGACGTCTCGCTCGAGGCCGACACCGCGCGCAACACCGGGATCACCGAGTACGGCGCGCACGAACCCGCCGACCTGGGCCGCCACTGCGACCTGGCGGTGGTCGTCGGCGGCGACGGCACGATGCTGGGCATCGCGCGCGAACTGGCGCGCCACCACGTGCCGCTGGTGGGCATCAACCAGGGGCGGCTGGGCTTCATCACCGACGTGCCGGTCGACCGCTACCGCGACGCGCTGGGCACGATGGTCGCCGGCGACTACGAGGAAGAGCACCGCGCGATGCTCGAAGGCGGCGTGTGGCGCGACGGCACCTGCATCTTCAGCGAGTTCGCGCTCAACGAGATCGTCGTCAACCGCGGCGCCACCGCGGGCATGGTCGAGTTGCGTGTGGCCGTCGGCGAGGAACAGATCGTCGGGCTGCGCGCCGACGGCCTGATCGTCGCCACGCCGACCGGCAGCACCGCGTACGCGCTGTCGGCCGGCGGGCCGATCGTGCACCCGGCGATCGCCGGCTGGCTGATGGTGCCGATCGCGTCGCACACGCTGTCCAACCGCCCGATCGTGCTGCCCGACGACGGCGAGATCACGGTCGAGGTGGTCGCCGGGCGCGACGCCTCGGTCAACTTCGACATGCACCGACTGGCCAGCCTGTTGCACGGCGACCAGGTGCGGCTGCGCCGGTCGGCACACAAGGTGCGCTTCCTGCACCCGCGCGGGTGGAGCTACTACGGCACCCTGAGGCGCAAGCTGCGGTGGTATGAGTAGGCTCCCCCCCGAAGCGCCTTCGGCGCCTCCTGCCCGGGCGACGAAGGGGCCCGATCGGTCCCCATGGGGCGCCGCCCGCGGGCCGGCGAAGCCGGACCCGTGGCTGCCGCTCGACGCTTGCAGGGCGTCGCCCTGCGGTTCGCGCCACCCGCGGCCGGGGCGCTGACATGCTGCGGCGGCTGGTCCTGCGGGACTTCGTCATCGTCGACACGCTCGAGCTCGAGCTGGGGCCGGGGTTCACGGTGCTCACCGGCGAGACCGGTGCCGGCAAGTCGATCCTCGTCGACGCGCTGCAGCTCGCGCTGGGCGCGCGCGGCGACGCGGGCGTGGTGCGCGAAGGCGCGGCGCGCACCGAGATCGGCGCCGAGTTCGACACGCCCGAGGCGCTGCGCGGCTGGCTCGACGAGGCCGGCTTCCCGGGCGACGACACGCTGCTGCTGCGTCGCGCGATCGACGCGCAGGGCCGCAGCCGCGCCTGGGTCAACGGCAGCCCGGCCACCGTCGCGCAGCTGCGCGAGGCGGCCGACCGGCTGGTCGAGATCCACGGTCAGCACGCTTGGCAGAGTCTGACGCGCCCGGCGGCGGTGCGCGCGCTGCTCGACGCGCAGGCCGGCGTCGACACCGCCGAGCTGGCGCGCCGCTTCGCCGCGTGGAAGTCGGCGCAGCAGGCGCTCGAGCGTGCGCGCCACGAAGCCGGGCAGGCCGAACGCGAGCGCGAGCGGCTGGCCTGGCAGATCGCCGAGATCGAGCGCCTGGCGCCCGGCGCCGACGAGTGGGACATGCTCAACGCCGAGCACCAGCGCCTGGCGCACGCGCAGTCGCTGCTCGACGCCGCGCACGCGGCGCAGGCCGCGGTCGACGGCGGCGACGACGACGACGACGGCGTCGGCGTCGGCGCCGCCGCGCTGGTGCAGCGCGCGCTCGACGCGCTGGGCGGAGTCGCCACGTACGACGCCCGGCTCGCGCCGGTGATCGAGGTGCTGCAGGGCGCGCAGGCGCAGCTGCAGGACGCTGCGCACACGCTGGGCGGCTACCTCGGTCACGTCGAGCTCGACCCGGACCGCCTCGCCACGCTCGACGCGCGGCTGGCGTCGTGGCTCGCGCTGGCGCGCCGCCACCGCCGGCCGCCGGCCGAGCTGCCGGCGCTGCTCGACGGCTGGCGGCGCGAGCTCGCCGCGCACGACGCCGCCGCCGACGTCGACGCGCTCGAGGCCGCTCAGGGCGCCGCCGAGCGCGCCTGGCGCGACGAGGCGCGGCGTGTCAGCGCCGCGCGCCACGCCGCGGCACCGCGGCTGGCGGCGGCGGTGACGCAGGCGATGCAGCAGCTGGGCATGGCCGGCGGCCGCTTCGAGGTCGCGCTGCCGGCGCAGGACACGCCGCAGAGCTTCGGGCTGGAGAGCGTCGAACTGCTCGTCGCCGGGCACGCCGGCAGCGCGCCGAGGCCGCTGGCCAAGGTCGCGTCGGGCGGCGAGCTGTCGCGGCTCGCGCTGGCGGTCGCGGTGACGACCACGGCCGCCGGCGGCGGCGCCGCGACGCTGATCTTCGACGAGATCGACGCAGGCATCGGCGGCGCGGTCGCCGACACCGTCGGGCGGCTGATGAAGCAGCTCGGCGCGCGCCAGCAGGTGCTCGCCGTCACGCACCTGGCCCAGGTCGCCGCCTGCGCCGACGCACACCTGGTCGTGCGCAAGGTCGAACGCGACGCCGCCGCCGTCAGCGAGCTGAGTGCTGTCGGCGGCGAGGCACGCGTGGCGGAGATCGCGCGCATGCTCGGCGGCGCGCACCTGGCCGGCACCGGTGCGCAGCACGCGCAGGCGATGTTGCGCCAGGCCGGCGCGCCGGCCGGGCCGCGCGCCGGAGCGGCGCGGCCACCGCGGACCCGCCCGTGAACACGCGCCGGCCGGGCGATGCGCGCGGGCCGGCAGGCGAGGCCGGGGCGCCCGCGCCCAGCGCCACGGCGGCGAGCGACCGCGAGGTCGTGCTCGTCACCGGCATCTCGGGCTCGGGCAAGTCGGTGGCGCTGCATGCGCTCGAGGACGCCGGCTTCTTCTGCGTCGACAACCTGCCGCCGGAACTGCTGCGCGACTTTCTGCGCGTCGAGGCCGACCACGACGTGCGCCGCGTCGCGATCGCCGTCGACGTGCGCACCACCGGGGCGCTGCCGCACCTGCTGCCGCTGCTCGAGCAGCTGCGCGGCGAAGGCGTCGCGATCCGCTCGCTGTTCCTCGACGCCGACACCGACACGCTGGTGCGGCGCTTCTCGGAAACACGTCGCCCTCACCCGCTGGCCAAACCCGCCGCCGACCAGCACCGCGCGCTGATCGAGGCGATCGAGATCGAGCGCGAGCTGCTCGCCGAGCTGCGCGAGGTGTCGACGGTGATCGACACCAGCCAGCTGCGCCCGGCGCTGCTCGGCGCCTGGGTGCGCGACCTGGTGCAGGTCGGCGCGCGCTCGCTGACGCTGGTGTTCCAGTCGTTCGCGTTCAAGCACGGCGTGCCGCTGGATGCCGACTACGTGTTCGACGTGCGCGTGCTGCCGAACCCCTTCTACATCCGCGAGCTGCGCGCGCTGACCGGCCGCGACGACCCGGTGGCCGAGTACATCGAGGCGCAGCCCGAGGCGGTGGCGATGCTGCAGGACATCGAGGCCTTCCTGCGCCGCTGGCTGCCGTCGTTCGAGTCCGACCAGCGCAGCTACCTGACGGTAGCCATCGGCTGCACCGGCGGCCAGCACCGTTCGGTGTACTTCGTCGAGACGCTGGCGCGCCGCTTCGGCTTCGACCGTCCGGCGCTGGTGCGCCACCGCGAACTGGGGCCCACATGAGGTCGGCGCGGCGATGAACGACGACGCCGGCACCTTCGAGCTCGCGCTGTTCCCGCTGCGCATGGTGCTGTTCCCGGGCGGGCTGCTGCACCTGAAGGTGTTCGAGGCGCGCTACCTGGACCTCGTCAGCCGCTGCCTGCGCGACGGCTCAGGCTTCGGCGTGGTCTGCCTGCGCGAGGGTGGCGAGGTGCGCAGCGCCGGCGACGCGGTGCGCTTCGAAGACGCCGGCACGCAGGCGCGCATCGACGAGGTCGACGCGACGCAGCCCGGCATCCTGCAGGTGCGCTGCCGGGCGCAACGACGTTTCGCGCTGGCGGGCCCGGCGCGGCAGCAGGCCGACGGCCTGTGGACCGCGACGGTGCGCTGGCTGGCCGACGAGCCCGAGGCCGCGGTGCCGGCGGCGATGCGCGCGACCGCGCAGGCGCTGGGCAATGCGATCGAGGCGCTCGGCGCGCAGGGCGCGCGCCCGGTCGCCGAGCCGTACCGGCTCGACGACGCGGGCTGGGTGGCCAACCGATGGTGCGAGCTGCTGCCGATCCCGCTCGGCGCCAAGCAGCGGCTGATGCAGCTCGACGACCCGCTGCTGCGGCTCAAGCTGGTCGACGAGTTCCTGCGCCAGCGCGGCGTGGTCGCCGGCTGACCCCGACGCGGCCGACCCGCGTCAGTCGCCCTCGATCCACCGACGCACCGGCGCCGGCAGGCCCAGCGCCAGCGCTTCGTCGCGGTCGAACCAGCGGCCCGCGCCCAGCGAGCGTTCGACCTGCGCGCGCCGCGCCGCTGACAGGCGCGCCGGCAGCTCGTGGCGCCACGGGCGCAACTCCCAGTCGAAGTGCGTCAGCGTGTGCACGACCGGCTCGCACCAGCCCCCGAGCCCGGGCCAGTCCGCGACCACGCGCTCGAGCGCGTCGGCCGATGCGTGCTCGGGCAGGCTCCACAGCGACGCCCAGACGCCTGTGGACGGACGCTGCGCCAGCCACACCCGCGTTGCCTGCGTCAGCCACAGCAGC
The DNA here is from genome assembly GCF_035325925.1 of Azohydromonas sp. Classification (NCBI taxonomy): domain Bacteria; kingdom Pseudomonadati; phylum Pseudomonadota; class Betaproteobacteria; order Burkholderiales; family Sphaerotilaceae; genus Azohydromonas; species Azohydromonas sp. The sequence continues at coordinate 16,628 of NZ_DAOKZA010000019.1, forward strand.
GCGTGGCGGCGGCGGCCGCGCTGCAGCCGGCGCGACTTCACCGGGAAGCGCTCGGGCTCGCCTTGGCGTCGCGCGACGCACATGTCGGCCAGCGGGCAGGCGCCGCAGCGCGGCGCGCGCGCGGAGCACACGGTCGCGCCGAGGTCCATCAGCCCCTGCGTGTAGACGTCGACACGACGCGCGGGCAGCAGTTCGTGCGCACGCTGCCACAGCGCGCGTTCGGCGGCAGCGCGGGCGAGGTCCTCGCCGAAGCCCAGCACGCGCGCGAGCACGCGCCTGACGTTGCCGTCGAGGATCGCGGCGCGCTCGCCGAAGCAGAACGCGGCGATCGCCGCCGCGGTCGACCGACCGATGCCCGGCAGCGTGGCCAGCGTCGCACTGTCGCGCGGGAACGCGCCGCCGTGCTCGCGCACCACCGCCTGCGCGCAACGGTGCAAGTTGCGCGCGCGGCCGTAGTAGCCGAGCCCGCTCCACAACGCGAGCACGTCGTCGAGCGACGCCTCCGCGAGCGACGCGACGTCGGGAAAACGCGCCAGGAAGTGCTCGTAGTACGCGACGACGGTGGTGACCTGCGTCTGCTGCAGCATGACCTCCGACAGCCACACGCGGTACGGGTCGCGCGTGCGCTGCCACGGCAGGTCGTGGCGGCCGTGGTGGCGCTGCCACGCGACGACGCGCGCGGCGATCCCGGTGCGCTCGCTCACGCCGCGCCGGCGCGTGTGCGCGGCGCGACCAGCGTCAGCGTCGGCGGCTCCTGCCGCCACGCCGGCAGCGCAGCGTCGGGGTCCGGTGCGCGCTGTGCGTGCTCGCGCAGCGCGCCGAACAGCGCCTGCAGCCGCGACAGCTGCTCGCGCTGGGTCTGGTCCTGCGACTCGACCTCGGCGATGCGCGACTCGAGCTCGCCGGTGGCGGCGCGGATGCGCTCGAGCGCGTCGCGCCGCCGCGCGAAGGCCTCGCGCCGCTCGCGCAGCTGCGCCTCGGCCTGCGCCGACGCGGCGCGGTTCCACTGCTCGAGTTCACCGATCGCCGCGTCGAACGGCGTGCGCAGGCGCGACCACACCGTGCGACGGAACTGCTCGAGGTAGCGTGGGTCAGCCAGCCGCAGCGCGTGCGCGAGCCCGAGGAAGCCGCCGACGTTGCGCTCGATGTCGGCGAGCTCGCGCAGCGTGCGCTCGAGCGACGGCGGCTCGGCGAGCGACAGCGCGAAGCCGAAGTCGGCGTTGAGCTGCGCGAAGCTGGCCTGCAGCATCTCGCGCGTCTCCTGGTTGCGCTTGGCGGCCACCCCCACCCGCTCGCGAAGGCGCTGGCACAGCGCGCCGAACAGCCGCCGCGCGCCCAGGCGCAGCAGCGTCGCGCCGATGTCGTGCTGCAGGCGGTCGACGTCGGCGCGCAGCCGGTCGATCGACAGCGCGTCGAGCGTGTGGCGCAGCATGCGAGAGTGCACTGCGCGCAGCGCACCCAGGCGCGCGACGCATCGCTCGAAGTCCTGCGCCTCGCCGCCGACGCGCTGCAGCATCAGCTGCACCTTGGCCTGGCTCTTGCCGCGCAGCCCGCGCAGTTCGAGCAGGTGCTCGGCGGCGTGGCGGCGCTGGTCGGTGAGCTGGCGCACTAGCCGCAGCTCGAGCGGCCCGAGCGCCTCGGCGAGCGCGCGCTGCAGCGCGTCGCGCCGGCGCGGCAGCAGGTCCTCGGCAAGCACCTCCTCGAAGGCCGGCAGCCGGCTGTCGAGCAACGGCAGGCGCTGCCCGTCGATACGCGCCGTCAGCGCCTGCCGCGCCGACAGCGCGAACACCTGCGACGGATCGAGCCCCAGCGCGGCGGCGGTGGTCTCGCGCTGGCGTTCGATCTGTGCGGCCACCTGCTCGCGCGTGAGCAGCGGGTCGGCGAGCACGTCGATCTTGTTGAGCACCGCGTAGCGCTGCATTGTCTGCGCGCCGAGCTGGTCGCGCCAGATGGCCAGGTCCGAACGCGTGACGCCGGTGTCGGCGCCGACGACGAACACCACCGCGTGCGCCGCCGGCAGCAGGCCGAGCGTCAGCGCGGCCTCGGCGCCGATGGCGTTCAGCCCCGGCGTATCGAGCACCACCAGCCCGCGCTCGAGCAGCGGGTGCGGGTAGTTGATCACCGCGTGGCGCCAGCTCGGAATCTCGACCAGTCCCTCGGCGACCAGCGGCGGGTTGTCGTCGGGGCGCTCGTCGTCCCACAGCCCCAGCGCACGCGCCTCGTCGATGGTCACCGCCTTCGTGCGCATGACCTCGCCGAGCGAGTCGGCCAGCCGCTCGGGTGAGTCGGTCTCGAGGCGGATGCGCGTCCACAGCTCGGGGCGGCGGCGCAGTTCGTCGAGCGATTGCGGCAGCGTGCGCGTGTCGATCGGCAGCAGCGCCAGCAGCGGCGGCTCGCCGCGCTGGCAGCCGATCTCCACCGGGCACATCGTCGTGCGCCCCGGCGTGGCCGGCAGGATGCGCCGGCCGCTGTCGGCAAAGAAGATGGCGTTGATCAGCTCGGACTTGCCGCGCGAGAACTCGGCGACGAACGCAACGACGACACGGTCGCCGCCGAGCCGGCGGCGCAGCGCGTCGAGCGTGTCGGCCGCCTCGGGGTCGAGCAGCGACATCGCACGCAGCGACTGGACCAACTCGGCGAGCTGGCGCTCCAGCGCGAGCCGCCAAGCGGCGAACGCGTCGAGGTGGCGGGCGAACGAACTGCTGTGCATGCGGGAGGCGGATGCCGCCGGCGGCACCGCGGCGCGACGGGGCCGTGCCACTGTAGCGCAGCGCCCCGGCGCGAAGGTGTCAACAAACGCGCGAAAGACGTGACGATGCGCGTCTACCCGCGCTGGCACGCGGGGCACAGGTAGGTCGAGCGCTGCGCCTGCACGATGCGCCGGATCGGCGCGCCGCAGCGCGGGCAAGGCTGGCCTTCGCGTCCGTAGACGCGCGCCTCGGCCTGGAACGCGCCGGCGGCGCCGTGCGCATCGCGGAAGTCGCGCAGCGTCGATCCGCCCAGCGCCAGCGCACGCCCGAGCACTTGGCGCAGCGACGCCAGCAGCCGCGCGCTGCGTGCCGGCCCGACGCGCCGGCACGGCGTGCGCGGGTGGATGCCGGCGTCGAACAGCGCTTCGCAGGCGTAGATGTTGCCGGCGCCGACGACGACGTCGCCGGCCAGCAGCGCCTGCTTGATCGGCGTGCGCCGCCCGCGCAGCGCGGCGTGGAACGCGGCGGCGTCGAACGCCGGGTCGAACGGCTCGGCGCCCAGGCCGGCGAGCAGCTTGCCGGCCATGCCGGCATCGGGCGACGGTGACCACACCACGGCGCCGAAGCGCCGCGGATCGGTCAGGCGCAGCGTGCCGCGATCGGTGACGAGGTCGAAGTGGTCGTGGCGACCGCGGGCCAGACCGGTGTCGACCCAGGCCAGCGATCCTGACATGCCCAGGTGCAACAGCAAGCCGCCGCCCACCCCGCTGCCGGCGGCGCGCTCCAGCGGCAGCCACAGGTACTTGCCGCGGCGCCGGACCTCGCCGACCGTCGCCCCGACCAACGCCGCGGCATCGACGCCCAGCGGCCAGCGCAGCGCCGCACCGGTGTGCAGCGCGACGACGCGCGCGCCGTGCAGCGGCTCGGCGATACCGCGGCGCGTGACCTCGACCTCCGGAAGCTCGGGCATCCACCAATTATCTAGAATGAATTTTTGACGACAGGTTTGACGATGCCCACTGGCGGCCCGACGGTGCGACTTGGCGGCCCGCGTGCCTTGCGACCTGCCCGGCAGCGTCGCCTCGGCGGACCCCCGGCGTGGTGGCTGGCGGTCGCGATGGCGCTGCCGGCCTGCGCGCAGACCCCCGCCAATCCCAGCGCGCCCGGCACACCGGCGGCGACGCTGGCCGCTGCGACCACCGCCACCGAGCCGGCCGCGCCGCCGCGCTCGGCGCTCGACGCGCCGCTGTTCTATCAGCTGCTGATCGGCGAGTTGGAGCTGCGCGGCGGCGAGGTGGGCTATGCGTACCAAGTGATCCTGGACGCCGCGCGACGCACCCGCGACGAGGCGTTGTTCCGGCGCAGTGTCGAGATCGCGCTGCAGGCGCGCGCCGGTGAGCAGGCGCTGGCGGCGGCGCGCGCGTGGCGCGAAGTCGCGCCGGCGTCGGTCGAGGCGGCGCGCTTCGAGATCCAGCTGCTGCTGGCGCTGAACCGAGGCGGCGAGATCGCGCAGCCGCTGCGCACGCTGCTCGAACAGGCCAGCGACGCCGACCGGGCGGGCATGATCGGCGTGCTGCCGCGGCTGTTCCAGCGCCAGACCGACCCGTCGCTGATCGCGACGACGATCGAGCCGGTGCTCGCGCCATACGCCGAGCGCGGCGACACGCGCACGGCCGTGCGCGTGGCGCTGGCGCGGCTGTGGCGCAGCGCCGGGCAGCGCGACCGCGCGCTGGCGCTGCTGCGCGACGCCGCGCGCGACGACCCGCTCGCCCCCGCGCCGCTGCTGCTGGCCGTCGAGATGATGGGAGAGTCGCGCGATGCCGACGCGCTGCTCGCCGACGCGATGCGCTCGCCCCAGGTCGAACCCGAGGTGCGCGCCGCCTACGCACGCGCGCTGACCAGCGCGCAGCGCTACCCCGACGCGATCGCGCAGCTCGAGCAGGTCACGCAGACGCGCCCCGAGCTGCCGGGGCCGTGGCTGACGCTCGGCGCGCTGCGGCTCGAACTGCGCGACACCGCCGGCGCCGAGCAGGCGCTGCAGCGCCACGTCGAGCTGGTGCAGCGCAGCGACGCCGCCGATTCCCCGCCGGCGTCGGGCGATGCCGACGACGACGCGTCGCCAGGCGCACGGGGCTCGCTGACACAGGCCTGGCTGCTGCTCGCGCAGGCCGCCGAGCAGCGCGGCGACCTCGATGCCGCCGAACGCTGGCTCGCGCGCATCGACGACCCGGGGCAGGCGCTGCAGGTGCAGACGCGCCGCGCGACGCTGCTGGCGCGCCGCGGCGACGTCGATGCGGCGCGTGCGCTGGTGCGCGCGGTGCCCGAGCGCAACACGCAGGACGCACGCGCCAAGCTGCTGGCCGAGACGCAGGTGCTGCGCGAGGTCGAGCGCTGGGACGATGCCTACCGGGTGCTCGACACGGTCGGCGAGCGCTTCGCCGACGATACCGACCTGCTGTACGAGCAGGCGATGCTCGCCGAGAAGATGGACCGCCTCGACGACATGGAGCGGCTGCTGCGCCGCGTGATGGCGATCAAGCCCGACCACCACCACGCGCACAACGCACTGGGCTACTCGCTGGCCGACCGTAGGCTACGCCTGGACGAGGCGCGTGCACTGATCGTGCGCGCGCTCGAGCTGGCGCCCGGCGACCCGTTCATCACCGACAGCCTCGGCTGGCTCGAGTACCGGGTCGGCAACCTCGACGCCTCGGTGCGCCTACTGCGCGAGGCCTACGCGACGCGGCCGGACACCGAGATCGCGGCCCACCTCGGCGAGGTGCTGTGGGTCAAGGGCGAACGCGACGAGGCGCGGCGCATCTGGCGCGACGCGCAGCGCCGCGACGCTGGCAACAGCGTGCTGCGCGAGACGCTGGCGCGGCTGCGGGTCGACCTGTGACGCACGCCGCCACGCGCCTGGCGGCGCTGTGCGCGCTGGCGCTCGCCGGCTGCGCCGCGCCGCCCGCGGTCGAGGCGCCCGCGCTCAGCGGCCGACTGGCGCTGCAGGTGGCGGCGCACGCCGCCGAACCGGCCCGGCACCTGGGCGCGACCTTCGAGCTGCGCGGCAGCGCTGAGCAGGGCGAGCTGGCGTTGAGCACGCCGATCGGCAGCACGATCGCGCAGGCGCGCTGGTGGCCCGGCGACGCCGAACTGACCACCAGCGACGGCTCACGGCGCTTCACCGACCTCGATGCGCTGACGCAGCAGATGCTCGGCGAACCGCTGCCGCTGCCCGCGCTGTTCGATTGGCTGCGCGCGCGCCCTTGGCCCGGCGCCGACAGCGCCCGCACCGACGCCGGGTTCGACCAGTTGGGCTGGCGCGTGGACCTGAGCCGTCACGCCGAGGGCTGGGTGACGATGCAGCGCGCGCAGCCGCCGGCGGTGACACTGCGTGTGCGCCTCGACGACGCCCGCTGAGCACGCGTGATGGCGCTGCGCGCCCTTTACGACGTGCCGGCCCCGGCCAAGCTGAACCTGTTCCTGCACGTCGTCGGCCGGCGTGCCGACGGCTACCACCTGCTGCAGTCGGTGTTCGTGCCGATCGACTGGGCCGACACGCTGCACTTCGAGCGCCGCGACGACGCGCGGCTGCGGCGACACGACCTGGGCCCACCGCTGCCCGTCGACGACCTGTGCCTGCGCGCCGCCGCGCTGCTGCAGCGCGACAGCGGCACCGCGTTCGGCGCCGACATCTCGGTCGACAAGCGCGTGCCGTGGGGTGCCGGGCTCGGCGGCGGCAGTTCGGATGCGGCGACGACGCTGCTCGCGCTCAACCGGCTGTGGGGGCTGCACTGGTCGCGCGAGCGGCTGCTGGCGCTCGCGCCGCGCCTGGGCGCCGATGTCGCCTTCTTCGTCGGCGGGCGCGCCGCGTTCGTCGAGGGCATCGGCGAACGGCTGACGCCGATTGACCTGCCGCCGATGCGCTTCGTCGTCGTCAAGCCGACCGCCACCGTGTCGACGCCGGCGGTGTTCGCCAGCGAACGGCTCGTGCGCGACACCGAGCCTGTTATACTTTCGGGCTTTCTTGCACGCTTGGCGGCAGGGGGTGCGAGCCCGTTCGGTCGCAACGACCTGCAGCCGGTGGCCGAGGCGCAGTGCGCCGAGGTTCGCGAGGCCGGGCAGTGGCTCGCCGCGCGCTTCGGGCACAGCCGCATGACCGGCTCCGGCAGCGCCGTGTTTGCGAGAATCGACACCGTCGCCCTGCCCGAGGCGACAGGCGCCGCCGACGACGTGCTCGACACGCTGCCGGCGGGCTGGACGGGACGCCGGTGTCGCAGTCTGCCCACGCACCCGCTCGAGGGCTGGGCCGACTGAGGAGGTTTCAGGGTCGCGGCGCGAGCCGGGTCCCGTGGAGGGGAGTCGCCAAGTTGGTTAAGGCATCGGATTTTGATTCCGACATTCGAGGGTTCGAATCCTTCCTCCCCTGCCACATCCTTTCCTAGCCACCACCGTCCTGCCCGCCTCGCCGCGCGGCCGGCGCAAGGACTCCGTCGAGCCGCCCGTGCTGTTCAACACCGTTCTGTTCACCGGCAACGCCAACCCGGCGCTGGCGCTGGAGATCGCGACGCACCTGGGCGTCGAGCTCGGCCACGCCAAGGTCGGACGCTTCTCGGACGGCGAGGTCGACGTCGAGATCCAGCAGAACGTGCGCGCGCGCGACGTGTTCGTGATCCAGCCCACCGGTTCTCCGACCAACGAGAACCTGATGGAGCTGTGCATCATGACCGACGCGCTCAAGCGCGCCAGTGCGCGGCGCATCACCGCGGTGATCCCGTACTTCGGCTACGCCCGCCAGGACCGCCGCCCGCGCTCGACGCGCGTGCCGATCAGCGCCAAGGTGGTGGCCAACATGCTCGAGGTGGTCGGCGTCGAGCGCGTGCTCACGATGGACCTGCACGCTGACCAGATCCAGGGTTTCTTCGACATCCCGGTCGACAACATCTACGCGTCGCCGGTGCTGCTGTCGGACCTGAAGAGCCGCAACTACAAGGACCTGGTCGTCGTCTCGCCCGACGTCGGCGGCGTCGTGCGCGCGCGGGCGCTGGCCAAGCAGCTCGGCTGCGACCTGGCGATCATCGACAAGCGCCGCCCGCGGGCCAACGTGGCCGAGGTGATGCACGTCATCGGCGAGATCGAGCGACGCAACTGCGTCATCATGGACGACATGATCGACACCGCCGGCACGCTCGTGAAGGCCGCCGAGGTGCTCAAGGAGCGCGGCGCGGCCAGTGTCTACGCGTACTGCACGCACGCGGTGTTCTCGGGGCCGGCGATCGAGCGCATCCGCAAGTCGGCGCTCGACGAGGTCGTGATCACGAACACGCTGCCGCTCGGCGACGCGGCCAAGACCTGCCCGAAGATCCGCCAGCTGTCGGTGGCGTTCCTGTTCGCCGAGACGATCCGCCGCATCAGCGACGGCGAGTCGGTGACGTCGCTGTTTGCGGAGCAGAACAGTAATTTTTGATGGGAGAGCGGGCTCTTTCGGAGCCCTTTCCGTCGATGGGTGGCCGCCTCGGTCACCCTCGAAGCGGTGGGCCCGACGGCCCGCCAGTCCGGGCCCTGGTCGCGGGGCCGTTTTCAACTTGGAGTGACCATGAAGTTCACCGCTTTCGAGCGTTCGCTGCAGGGGACCGGAGCGAGCCGCCGCCTGCGCAACGCGGGCAAGGTGCCGGGCATCGTCTACGGCGCCGGCGAGCCGAGGATGATCGAGCTCGACCACAACGCGCTGTTCTTCGCGCTGAAGAAGGAGGCGTTCCACTCGTCGCTGCTCGACATGGAACTCGGCGGCAAAACCGAGAAGGTCCTGCTGCGCGACTTCCAGATGCACGCCTTCAAGCCGATCGTGCTGCACGTCGACTTCCAGCGCGTCGACGAGACGACGCGCCTGCGCAAGAAGGTGCCGCTGCACTTCAGCGGCGAGGAGAACTCGCCGGCGGTGAAGACCGACAAGTGCCTGGTCAGCCACGTCGCCACCGAGCTCGAGGTCGAGTGCCTGGCCTCGCAGCTGCCCGAATTCATCACGATCGACCTGTCGCAGCTGGTCAAGGGCCAGTCGCTGCACGCCAGCGACCTCAAGCTGCCGACCGGCATCAAGTACGTGCGCCGCGGCACGCTCAACCCGGTGATCGTCGCCGTGACGGTGCCCAAGGAAGAGGAAGAGGCCGCGCCGGCGCCTGTGGTGGCCAAGGCCGAGAAGGGCAAGCCGGCCAAGGGCAAGAAGGACGAGAAGCAGAACAAGAAGTGATCGCAGACGCGGCACCACAGCGTCTGTCCCCCCTTGGGCCCCGCTCTGGCGGGGCCCTTTCCGGTCCCGGGCCCCGCTTCGGTGGGGCCCTTTCCGTTCCCGGGCCCCGCTTCGGTGGGGCCCTTTCCGTTCCCGGGCCCCGCTTCGGTGGGGCTTCTTGTTGCCGTTCGCGCCCGGATAATCGATCGCATGATCCGACTCCTCGTCGGCCTGGGCAACCCGGGCCCCGACTACGAACCCACCCGCCACAACGCCGGTTTCTGGTGGGTCGGCGCGGTGGCACGCAAGCTCGGTGCGACGCTGGCCCCCGAGCGCGGCCACCAGGCAATGCTCGCGCGGGTGAACCGCGCGGGCGGCCCGCTGTGGTTGCTCGAGCCGCAGACGTACATGAACCTGTCTGGCCGCTCGGTGGCCTCGCTCGCTCGCTTCTACAAGATCGCGCCGCAGGAGATCCTCGTCGCGCACGACGAACTCGACCTGATGCCGGGCCAGGTCAAGCTCAAGCTCGGCGGCGGGCACGCCGGGCACAACGGATTGAGGGACATCGTCGCGCAGCTCGGCAGTGCCGACTTCTGGCGACTGCGACTGGGCATCGGGCACCCGGGCGTCAAGTCCGAGGTCGTGCACTACGTGCTGAAGAAGCCCGCGCCCGAGCAGCGTGAAGCGATCGAGCAGTGCATCGCGCGCACGCTCGACGCGCTGGACCTGCTGCTGGCCGGCGACATGGAGCGCGCGACGATGACACTGCACGCCAAGCCGGCGCGGCCGAAGCTGCCGCGCCCCGACGCCGCCCCGCCGGCGGCCGCGACGCCGTGAACACCCGTCACGCGCTGCTGGGTTGCGCGCTGCTGATGGCGCTGGACGCCGCCGCGCAATCGACGATCTATCGCTGCGGCGACGGTCGCGTGTTCTCGCAGGCCCCGTGCACCGACGGCCGAGCCCTGGTGGTCGACGCGCGCACCGACAGCGCTGCAGCGAGCGCGGCGCTCGACGTGGCCCGGCGTGAGGCCGCGCTCGCGGCACGCCTGACGCAGGAGCGCCGCTCGCGCGAGGCCGAGGCGTACGTGCTCAGGCGCGCCGCAGGCCTGCACACGGCGCCGCGCCCTCGCGACGACGACGAGCCGCGGCGCACATCGCGGCGCGGCAAGGCACCCAAGGCCGGCTGACCGCGACCGAGCGGCGCCGCAGCGTCAGCCAGCCGATGCGGCGGCCTCCGCCTGCAAGCGGCGGAATTTCGCCCACAGCGTGTCCTTCGACTCGACGCGAGCCGGGTCGACCGGGATGCACGCGACCGGACACAGCTGTACGCACTGCGGCTCGTCGAAATGGCCGACGCACTCGGTGCAGCGGTCGGGGTCGATGCGGTAGAACTCGTCGCCCATCGAGATCGCCTGGTTCGGGCACTCGGGCTCGCAGACGTCGCAGTTGATGCACTCGTCGGTGATCATCAGCGCCATGGCGCCAGGTCCTCCGGGTCTCGCGGGTTCAGGCCGACGACGCCACGCGCCCGTTCAGCCGTTCGAGCACGAAGGGTGACACGAACTTGGAGACATCACCGCCGAGGGTGGCAATCTCGCGCACGAAGGTGCCGCTGACGAACTGGAACTGGTCGCTCGGCGTGAGGAACAGCGTCTCGACGTGCGGCATCAGCTGGCGGTTCATGCCGGCCATCTGGAACTCGTACTCGAAGTCGCTGACCGCACGCAGCCCGCGCACGACCACCTTGCCCCCGTTGTCGACCACGAAGTCGCGCAGCAGCCCGCGAAAAGGGATCACCTCGATGTTGGGGTACGGCTTGGCCGCCTCCTTCGCGATCTCGAGCCGCTCGGCGATCGTGAACATCGTGCGCTTGTGGTGCCCGGCGGCGACGGCGACGATCAGTCGCTCGAACAGCCGACTGGCGCGCCGCATCAGGTCCTCGTGGCCGAGCGTCATCGGGTCGAACGTGCCAGGATAGACGGCGGTCAGGCGGGTCGTCGAGGTCACGGCGCGCTCCTGCGGTCGGGGTCCGGGTCAGTGTAGCTCGCGGGTTGCAGCAGATGGGCATGCACCGCGCCGGCGCGTGCGTGGCGGCGCAGCACCCATCCGGGTGCCGGCACGAACGCCTGCGATGCCTCCAGGTAGACGACGCCGCCCGCGCGCAGCAGCGGCCCTGCCGCCGCCAGCGCGGGCGCGGAGAGACCCGCGTCGAACGGCGGGTCGATGAACACCAGGTCGAAGCGGGCGGGCCCGCAGCGTGCCATCCACGTCAGCGCGTCGGCCGCGACGACCTGCACCTGGGCGGCCCCGAGCCGCTGCGCGCTGCGGCGCAGGCTGTCGATCAGCGCGGCGTCGCGTTCGACCAGCACCGCCTCGGCGGCACCTCGCGACGCCGCCTCGAAGCCCAGCGCGCCGCTGCCGGCGAAGGCGTCGAGCACGCGCCAGCCCGACAGGTCCTGCCCCAGCCAGTTGAACAGCGTCTCGCGCACGCGGTCGGGTGTGGGCCGTAGTCCGGGCCGGTCGGCCACCGGCAGCTTGCTGCGCTTGAAACGGCCGCCGATCAGTCGCACCTCGCGCGGTGGCGCGCCGCGCGGGCGGGTCACAGCCGCACCGGGATGCCGTCGCGCGCGAGCCGCGCCTTCGCCTGGGCGACCGTGAACTCGCCGTAGTGGAAGATGCTCGCCGCGAGCACCGCGTCGGCGCCGCCGATGCGGATGCCTTCCGACAGGTGCTCGAGCGCGCCGACGCCGCCCGAGGCGATCACCGGCACCGGCACCGCGTCGGCCACGGCGCGCGTGAGCTCGAGGTCGAAGCCGCTCTTGGTGCCGTCGCGGTCCATGCTCGTGAGCAGGATCTCGCCGGCACCGTGCTCGGCCATCCGCGAGGCCCATGCTACCGCGTCGAGCCCGGTGTTCTTGCGCCCGCCGTGGGTGTAGACGTCCCAGCCCGGGCCACGCGCGGCCAGGTCTTCGCCGTGCCGGTGCTTGGCGTCGATGGCCACCACGATGCACTGCGCGCCGTACCTGTCCGACGCGTCGCGGATCACCTGCGGGTTGGCGACCGCCGCCGAGTTGAAGCTGACCTTGTCGGCGCCGGCATTGAGCAACCGGCGCACGTCGTCGACGCTGCGCACGCCACCGCCCACCGTCAGCGGGATGAACACCTGCGAGGCCACCGCCTCGACGATGTGCAGGATGAGGTCGCGCCCGTCGCTGGTGGCGGTGATGTCGAGGAAGGTCAGCTCGTCGGCACCCTGCTCGTTGTAGCGCGCAGCGATCTCGACCGGGTCGCCGGCGTCGCGCAGCTCGACGAAGTTGACGCCCTTGACGACGCGCCCGCCGGTGACGTCGAGGCAGGGGATGATGCGCTTGGCCAGCATCAGGGGGCGCCGTTCAGTTCGTCCGCCCGCGATTGCGCGGCGGCGAAGTCGAGCGCACCGGTGTAGATGCTGCGCCCGCAGATCACGCCCTCGATGCCTTCGTCCTCGACGGCGCACAGGCGCTCGACGTCGGCGAGGTCGGAGAGGCCACCCGAGGCGATCACGGGGATCGTCAGTGCCTGCGCGAGCTTGACGGTCGCGTCGATGTTGATGCCGGTGAGCATGCCGTCGCGGCCGATGTCCGTGTAGATCACGGCCTCGACGCCGTAGTCCTCGAACTTCTTCGCCAGGTCGATCACCTCGTGGCCGGTGAGCTTGCTCCACCCGTCGGTGGCGACCTTGCCGTCCTTCGCGTCGAGCCCGACGATGATGTGGCCGCCGAACGCGGTGCAGGCGTCGCGCAGGAAGCCGGGGTTCTTCACCGCCGCGGTGCCGATGATGACGTAGCTCAACCCGTCGTCGAGGTAGCGCTCGATCGTGTCGAGGTCGCGGATGCCGCCTCCGAGCTGCACCGGGATCTCGTCGCCGACTTCCCTGAGGATGGCCCTGATCGCCGGTTCGTTGACGGGCTTGCCGGCGAAGGCGCCGTTGAGGTCGACCAGGTGCAGGCGGCGTGCGCCGGCGTCGAGCCAGCGGCGCGCCATCGCCGCCGGGTCGTCGCCGAACATCGTCGAGACGTTCATGTCGCCCTGTTGCAGGCGCACGCACTTGCCGTCTTTGAGGTCGATGGCCGGGATCAGCAGCATGGCTCGCTCAGAGCGGGGGTGGACAAACGGGGCGCGAGGAGCGCGTGGCGGACCGCAGCAGGGTGGTCAGGGCTTCCAGTGCAGGAAGTTGCGGTACAGGGCCAGGCCGTGGGCGGCGCTCTTCTCGGGATGGAACTGCGTCGCGAAAATGTTATCCCGTGCCAAGGCACAGGTAAAGCGCACGCCGTACTCGGTTTCGCCGGCGGTGTGGCGCGCGTCGGACGGTTGCGCGTAGTAGCTGTGCACGAAATAGAACCACGCGCCGTCGGGCACGCCCGCCCACAGCGGGTGCGCACGCGTCTGGAACACGCGGTTCCAGCCCATCTGCGGCACCTTGTAGCGGCTGCCGTCGGGCTGCAACTGCCCTTCCGGCCGGAAGCGCTTGACGCGCCCGCCGATCAGGCCCAGCCCCGGCGTGTCCTGCTCCTCGCTGTGGTCGAGCAGCATCTGCATGCCCACGCACACGCCCATCAGCGGCTTGTGCGCGGCGGCGTGCAGCACGGCGTCCTTCAACCCCGAGTCGTGCAGTTCGCGCAGGCAGTCGCGCATCGCCCCCTGCCCCGGCAGCACGACACGCTCGGCGGCGTAGACCTCCTCGGGGTTGGCCGTGACGATGACCCTGACGTCGGCATCGCGCGCCACGTGCGCGACCGCCTGCGACACCGAGCGCAGGTTGCCCATGCCGTAGTCGACGACGGCCACCGTTCTCGTCATGGCCTACAGCGTGCCTTTCGTCGACGGCACGACGCCCGCGGCGCGCGGATCGATCGCCGCGGCCATGCGCAGCGCGCGGCCGAAGGCCTTGAACACGGTCTCGCACTGGTGGTGCGCGTTGACGCCCTTGAGGTTGTCGACGTGCAGCGTCACCAGCGCGTGGTTGGCGAAGCCCTGGAAGAACTCGTAGGTGAGCTGCGTGTCGAAGCCGCCGACCATGCCGCTCGTGAACGGCACGTGCAGGTGCAGCCCCGGGCGGCCCGAGAAGTCGATCACGACGCGCGACAGCGCCTCGTCGAGCGGCACGTAGGCGTGGCCGTAGCGCACCAGGCCCTTCTTGTCGCCCACGGCCTTCGCCACTGCCATGCCGAGCGTGATGCCCACGTCCTCGACCGTGTGGTGACCGTCGATGTGCAGGTCGCCCTGCGCCTCGACCTCGAGGTCGATCAGCCCGTGGCGCGCGACCTGGTCGAGCATGTGGTCGAAGAAGCCGATGCCGGTGGCGAGCTTCGACGCGCCGGTGCCGTCGAGGTCGACCCGCACGCGGACCTGCGTCTCCCGGGTGTCGCGCCGGACTTCGGCGATGCGGTGGTCGGTCATCGTCACAGACTCGCTTTCAGGGCGTCGAGCATCAGCGTGTTCTCGTCGGGCGTGCCCACCGTCAGGCGCAGGCAGTTCGCCAGCAGCGGGTGCAGCGCCGACACGTCTTTCACCAGCACGCCACGCTGCTTCATGCCGGCGAAGGCGCGTGCGGCGTCGCTCACGCGCACCAGGATCATGTTCGCCTCGCTCGGGTAGGCGCGCACGCCGCCCATGTCGCGCAGCGCGCGCTGCAGCCGCTCGCGCTCGGCGCGCAGCAGCGCGGCCTGGCGCGCGTACTCGTCGGCGTGCTCGAGCGCGAACAGCGTCGCCTCCGCGTTGAGCACGCTGACGTTGTACGGCGGGCGCACCTTGTCGATCTGCTCGACGAGCGCCGCGGCACCGGCCATGTAGCCGAGGCGCACGCCCGCCAGCCCGAACTTGGACAGCGTGCGCATCACGAGCACGTGCTCGTGCGCCGCCATGCGCTGCATCCAGGTGCGCGACGCGAACGGCTGGTACGCCTCGTCGAACACCACCAGGCCGTGCTGCTGCGCGACCGCGCCGACGACGCGGTCGATCACGGCGTCGTCCCACAGGTTCGCGGTGGGGTTGTTCGGGTACGCGAGGTAGGTGATCGCCGGGCGGTGGCGCTCGATCGCGGCGAGCATCGCCGCCTCGTCGAGCTCGAAGTCGCTCGCGAGTGGGACGCCGACGAAGCGCAGGCCCTGCAGCTTCGCCGACATCTCGTACATCACGAAGCCGGGCACCGGCGCGAGGATCGTCGCGCCGGGCACGTCGCAGGCGAGCGCGAGCAGCGCGATCAGCTCGTCGGACCCGTTGCCCAGCATCAGCTGGCAGCCTGCGGGCAACTCGACAAAGCGCGCCAGCGCCTCGATCACGTCGGCCACGCACTGCGCCGGGTAGCGGTTGATCGCCACGCGGGCCAGCCGCTCGCCGAGTTCGCGCTGCAGCTCGGGCGGCAGGCGAAACGGGTTCTCCATCGCGTCGAGTTTCACGAGCCCGGCGCTGGGCTGGATCGCGTAGGCGTGCATGCTCTGCACGTCCTGGCGGATCGTGCACGCGATGCGCTCGGCGAGCGTCGGCGTCGCGCTCATCGCAGCCTCATCCGCGCAACCTCATGCGCGCCGCCTCGGCGTGCGCCGGCAGCCCTTCGCCGTCGGCCAGTTCGCCGGCGATCGGGCCGAGTGCCATCGCGCCGGCGTCGCTGACCTCGATCAGGCTCGAACGCTTGACGAAGTCGTAGACGCCCAACGGCGACGAGAACCGCGCGGTGCCCGACGTGGGCAGCACGTGGTTCGGCCCGGCGCAGTAGTCGCCCAGGCTCTCGCTGGTGAACGCGCCGAGGAAGATCGCGCCGGCGTGCCGCAGCAGCGGCTCCCAGCGGTGCGGGTCGGCGCTCGACACCTCGAGGTGCTCGGGGGCGATGCGGTTGCTGATCTCGCACGCCTCCTCCATCGAGCGCGTGTGGATCAGCGCGCCGCGGCCTTCGAGCGAGGCGCGGATGATGTCGCGGCGCGGCATCGTCGGCAGCAGCCGCTCGATCGCCTGCTGCACGCGATCGATGTAGGCGCCGTCGGGGCTGAGCAGGATGCTCTGCGCGAGTTCGTCGTGCTCGGCCTGGCTGAACAGGTCCATCGCGACCCAGTCGGGCGGCGTCGTGCCGTCGGCCAGTACCAGGATCTCGCTCGGGCCGGCGATCATGTCGATGCCGACCTGGCCGAAGACGTGCTTCTTCGCGCTGGCCACGTAGGCGTTGCCCGGCCCGGTGATCTTGTCGACGCGCGGCACCGTGGCCGTGCCGTAGGCGAGCGCGGCCACCGCCTGCGCGCCGCCGATCGTGAACGCACGGTGCACGCCGGCCACCGCGGCGGCAGCGAGGACCAGCGGATTTCTCTCGCCGCACGGCGTGGGCACCACCATCACGATCTCGCCGACGCCGGCCACCTGCGCCGGAATCGCGTTCATCAGCACGCTCGACGGGTACGCCGCCTTTCCGCCCGGCACGTAGATGCCCACGCGGTCCAGCGGCGTGACCTTCTGCCCGAGCAGCGTGCCGTCGGCGTCGCGGTAGCTCCAGCTGCGGCAGCAGGCGTGACGCTGGCGATCGTGGTAGTCGCGAACGCGCGCGGCAGCCGCCTCCAGCGCCGTGCGCTGTGCCGGCGTGATCGCGGCCAGCGCTGCCCGCAACTCGTCGCGCGTGATCTCGAGCGCCGCCGCCGACGCCCTCTCGACCCCGTCGAGGCGCGCCGTGTACTCCAGCACCGCGGCGTCGCCGCGTGCGCGCACGTCGGCCACGATCTGGGCGACACGCGTCTCGATCTCGTGATCGGTCTCGGCCGACCAGTGCAGCATGCGCTGGAAGTCCTGCTCGAACTCGAACGCGGCGGTGGTCAGGCGGCGCACGGCGACGGTCATGGCTTCTCGGCGACGGCAGCGGCGAAGGCGTCGATCAGCGCGCGCAGCGGCTCGCGCTTGAGCTTGAGCGCGGCCTGGTTGACGACCAGCCGCGACGAGATGTCCATGATGCGCTCGACCTCGACCAAGTGGTTCGCCTTCAGCGTGCTGCCGGTGGACACCAGGTCGACGATCGCGTCGGCCAGGCCGGTCAGCGGCGCCAGTTCCATCGAGCCGTACAGCTTGATCAGGTCGACGTGCACGCCCTTGTCGGCGAAGTGCTGGCGCGCCGTCTGCGTGTACTTGGTGGCCACGCGGATGCGCGA
The DNA here is from genome assembly GCF_035325925.1 of Azohydromonas sp. Taxonomy (NCBI): domain Bacteria; kingdom Pseudomonadati; phylum Pseudomonadota; class Betaproteobacteria; order Burkholderiales; family Sphaerotilaceae; genus Azohydromonas; species Azohydromonas sp. Next base: position 33,703 of record NZ_DAOKZA010000019.1, read on the forward strand.
GCCCTGCCGCACCGCGCCGGCGTAGTCGTAGTCGTCGCGCACCGCCACGCTCATGCGGCAGCGCGCGATCCTCAGGTCCAGCGGCTGGTACAGCCCGGTGCCGTCGTGCTCGAGCAGAACGTCCTTGCCGGCGACGCCGAGGTCGGCGCCGCCGTACTGCACGTAGGTCGGCACGTCGGAGGCGCGCACCAGCACGACGCGCAGGTCGGCGCGGCTGGTCGGCAGGATCAGCTTGCGCGAGCGCTCCGGATCCTCGAGCACCTCGATGCCCGCGCGCGCGAGCATCGGCAGCGTCTCGTCGAAGATGCGGCCCTTGGACAGCGCGAGGGTGATCGTCATCGCACTCTCTCGATCTCGGCGCCCAGCGCGCGCAGCTTGACTTCCATGCGGTCGTAGCCGCGGTCGAGGTGGTAGATGCGGTCGACGACGGTTTCGCCGTCGGCCACCAGGGCGGCGATCACCAGGCTCGCCGACGCGCGCAGGTCGGTCGCCATCACCGTCGCGCCCGACAGCCGTTCGACGCCGTGCACGACGGCCGTGTGCCCGTCGACCTCGATCCTCGCGCCCAGACGCGCCAGTTCGTTGACGTGCATGAAGCGGTTCTCGAAGATCGTCTCGGTGACGCGCGACGTGCCGTCGGCGATGCAGTCGAGCACCATCATCTGCGCCTGCATGTCGGTCGGGAACGCCGGGTACTCGCTGGTGCGGAAGCTCACCGGCCTGGGGCGCGACGCCATGCGCACGTCGATGAACCCATCGCCCGCCTCGACCGTGACGCCGGCGTCGCGCAGCTTGTCGATCACCGCGTCCAGGTGGTCGGCACGTGCGCCGTGCAGCCGCGCGTGCCCGCCGGCGGCGCCGACTGCACACAGGAAGGTGCCGGTCTCGATGCGGTCGGGGATGATCGGGTGCGGCGCACGCGGGGCGTGCAGCGCGTCTACACCCTGCACGCGGATGCGGCTGCCGCCGTGCCCGTCGATGACCGCCCCCATCGCGATCAGCAACTCGGCGAGGTCGACCACCTCCGGCTCCTGCGCCGCGTTCTCGAGCACCGTCTCGCCGCGGGCCAGCGCGGCGGCCATCAGCAGGTTCTCGGTGCCGGTCACGGTGACCATGTCGGTGGCGATGCGCGCGCCACGCAGCCCGCCCGCCGGCGCCCTGGCGACGATGTAGCCGTGCTCGACGGCGATCTCGGCGCCCATCGCCTGCAGCCCCTTGATGTGCTGGTCGACCGGGCGCGAGCCGATCGCGCAGCCACCCGGCAGCGACACGCGCGCGGTGCCGCAGCGCGCCAGCAGGGGCCCGAGCACCAGCACCGACGCACGCATCGTCTTCACCAGGTCGTAAGGCGCCTCGGGTGCGGCGATGTGCCCGGCGTCGAGCGTCACCCGCTCGCGGCTGGCATCGTCGCGGGTCACGCGCACGCCCATGTGCGTCAACAGCCTGAGCATGGTTGCGACGTCCTGCAGCCGCGGCACGTTGTCCAGCGTCAGCGGCTCGGCGCTCAGCAGCGCGGCGCAGAGGTCGGGCAGCGCGGCATTCTTCGCGCCCGAGATGCGGATCTCGCCTTCGAGGCGGCGGCCGCCGCGGATCAGCAGTTTGTCCATGGGCCGGTGGCAGCGCGGCGGCGGCCTCGGCACGGACTCGCGGACGCGGCGCCGTGCGTCGCCCGCCGCGCACGCCGCGCGGCGAGCTTCAGTGGTGGCAGGGGGGTGCGCCGGGGGGCGCCGGGCGGTCTTGTTCGGCCCATTCGGCCGGCGTCAACGTCTTCATCGACAGCGCGTGAATCTGTTCACGCATTCTATCGCCCAGCGCCGCGTAGACCTGCTGGTGCCGCGCCACGCGCGAGCGGCCCTCGAACGCGGCGGAGACGATGGTCGCGAAAAAGTGGCGCCCGTCGCCCTCGACTTCGAGGTGCTCGCAAGGCAGTCCGGCGGCAAGATACGCGCGGACGTCGGAAGCGGTCGGTTCGGCCATGATGCACTCGATTCTACGGGCTGACCCCCGAGCCGGCCGCTGGCGCCGCAGATCACCCCAATACCCCCCGGAGGCCCCATGGATTCCGCCACCCTCGGCCTGGTAATGGTCGCCGCCATCGTGGCCTGGGCGGTGTGGGTCTACAACCGGCTGGTGCGGCTGCGCAACGAGATCGGCAACGCGTTCGCGCAGATCGACGTGCAGCTCAAGCGCCGCTACGACCTGGTGCCCAACCTGGTCGAGGTCGCGCGCAAGTACCTGCAGCACGAGCGCGACACGCTCGAGGCCGTGACCCGGGCGCGCAACACCGCGCGCGCGGCCGCCGACCGCGCGCAGCAGGCGCCGGCCGACGGCGATCGCATCGCCGCGCTGGCCGCCGCCGACGGCGTACTCGGTGGGGCGCTGGCGCGACTGATGGCCGTCGTCGAGGCCTACCCCGAGCTGAAGGCCGACCGCACGATGCGCGAGCTCGCCGAGGAGCTCACGCACACCGAGAACCGTGTCGCGTTCGCGCGCCAGGCGTTCAACGACGCGGTGCTCGACCACAACAACGCGGCGCAGCACTTCCCGTCGCTGGTCGTCGCGCAGCTCACGGGCTTTCGACCCGCGGCGATGCTCGACGCCACCGCCAGCGACGAGGAACGCCGCGCGGTGCGCGTGCAGTTCTGACCCGCCGCGCCTTCGACGCCCCTTACGCAGGCGATGCGTTTCCGTCGCCACCAGGAGGCCGCGCAGGCGAGCACGCGGCAGCTCGTCGCGCTATTCGCGCTGGTGGTGCTCGCGCTGGTCGTCGCGGTGAACCTGACGCTGATGCTGGCGTACCGGCTGACCGCGCCCTGGACCCAAGGCTATCCCGACTGGTTCTTCGCCACCAACACCGCGCTGGTGCTGCTGTACGTGCTCGGCGGCTGCGCGGTCGAATCGCTGCGCCTGCGCGAGGGCGGTGCCCACGTCGCGCGGCTCGCGGGCGCGCGCGAGGCGGGCCGGCACGATCCGCTCGAACGAAGGCTGGCCCACGTCGTCGCCGAGATGTCGATCGCCGCGAACACCCGGCCGCCCGCGGCCTGGGTGCTGCCGCGCGAGGATGCGATCAACGCCTTCGCCGCCGGCTGGAGCGCCGACGATGCGGTCGTCGCGGTCACGCGCGGCGCGCTCGAGCGGCTCGACCGCGCCGAGCTGCAGGGCGTGGTCGCGCACGAGCTGAGTCACCTGGTGCACGGCGACACGACGCTCAACATGCGGCTGATCGGCATGGTCTGGGGGTTGCGGCTGCTGTTCGACCTCGGACGCCGGCTCACCGAAGCCGACCAGCACGGCCGGCGCCACCTCGGCGTGCTGTTCGGTCTGGCGCTGATGGCGGTCGGCGCGCTCGGCTGGGCCGCCGGGCGGCTGCTGCAGGCCGCGGTGTCGCGCCAGCGCGAGTACCTCGCAGACGCGTCGGCGGTGAAGTACGCGCGCCAGGTCGCCGGGCTCGGCGGCGCGCTGCGCAAGATCGCCGACCAGCAACGCACGCACGCCGACCGCCTGTCGGCGCGCACCGGCGCGCTGGCGCACCTGTTCCTGGTCGCGCACCCGCAGTGGGCTGGGTGGACGACGCACCCACCGCTGTCGGAGCGCATCCGCCGCCTGTACGGACGCCCGATGCCCGGGCTGAGCGCCGACGTGCTGCCACCGCCGTCCGACGACCCGCCGCTGCCGATGACCGGCCTGGCCTGCGGGACCGGCGTGACGACGGCCGCCGGGCACGACGCCGCACCGCCCGAGGCGGCGCGCCACGACCCCGTGCAGCGCCCGCAGCTGGCCACCGCCGCCGAGCAGCGGCGCGCGCGCGAAGCCGAGGCGCTGGCGCGCATCGGGCGCTGGCGCGGCCCAGGCGAGCTGCGCGCGGCGCTGCTGACGCTGCTGCGCCCGGGCGGCGCGGCGCCGCCGGCGTCGGCCTGGCACGCGATGCCGCCGGCGTCGGCCGCCGCGATGCAGGCCGACCTCGCGGCGCTGGCGCCGGACGCGCGCCTCGCGGCGTTCGACGCGCTGGCGCGCCGTGCCGCCGGCTGGCCGGGCGCGCGGCGGCGCGCGCTGCTCGACGAGGCGCGCGACGCCGCGACGACGCCCGCGGTCGCGCTGCGCTGGGCGCTGCTGCGCCACCGCCTGCGCGCGCGTGTGCTGGCGTTCCGCGGCGCGGGTGACCGCGCGACGCTGGCGGCCTGCGCCGACGACATCGCGATCGCCACCGACGTGCTGGCCGACGTGCTCGGCCTCGACAGCCGGCACGCCGCGCGCTGGGCGCGCCACGCCAAGTCGGCGCTGCGCCTGCTCGACCGGCGCGTCGCGCCGCCCACCCGCCGCCGGGCCTGGCGTGCGCTGCTGCGCCTGCAGCGGCTGCCCGCGCTGCAACGGCCGCTGCCGGTGCGTGCCTGGGTGCAGGCCTGGGCCGACGAGCCGGCGCTGGCCGCGTCGGACGACGCTGCCGCGGCGCTGATCGCCGCGGCGGCGTTGCTCGAGGTGCCGATGCCGCCGGCGCTGGTGGCACGCCTGCCCGCCGGCTTCGCCGCCCTCGACGACGGATCGGCGCCGGCGCGGCGCGTCGAACCCCTGCCCACCAAGGCGTCGCCGGGCCGCCCCAAGACGACTTGATCCCCGCGGGGGACGGGCCCGGGCGCAGCCCGGCCGCGTGGGTGCTCAGTGACGCAGCTTGTAGCCGCCGGCCAGCAGGCGCAGCGTCAGCGCCGCGACCGCGGCGAACGCGACACCGACCACCGCGAGGCTGGTCCACGGCGACACGTCGCTGACGCCGAAGAAGCCGGCGCGGAAGCCGTCGACCAGGTAGAAGAACGGGTTCAGGTGGCTGACCTCGAGCCAGAACGGCGGCAGGCCTTGCACCGAATAGAACACCCCGCTGAGCATGGTCAGCGGCATCACGATGAAGTTCTGGAACGCCGCCATCTGGTCGAACTTCTCGGCCCACAGCCCGGCAATCAGGCCCAGCGAGCCCATCAGTGCGGCGCCGAGCGCGGCGAAGACGACGATCCACAGCGGCTGCTCGAAGCGGATCGGCGCGAACCACAGGGTGATCGCGAACACGCCCAGTCCGACGGTGAGACCGCGCACCATCGACGCGCCGACGTAGGCCACGTACCAGGCCCAGTGCGACAGCGGCGTGACCAGCAGGAACACCAGGTTGCCGGTGATCTTGCTCTGGATCAGCGAGCTGCTGCTGTTGGCGAACGCGTTCTGCAGCACGCTCATCATGATCAGCCCGGGGATCAGGAAGCTGGTGTAGCCCACGCCGGGAAACACCTCGACGCGCCCCTCCAGGACGTGGCCGAAGATCAGCAGGTACAGCACCGAGGTGAGCACCGGTGCGCCGACGGTCTGGAACGCGACCTTCCAGAAACGCAGCACCTCCTTGTAGAACAGCGTGCGCGCGCCCGCCAGCCGGATCGTCGTCATGCGTGCTGCGCCGATTGCATGATCTCGATGAACACGTCCTCGAGATCGGCGCGGCCGATCTCGAGGTCCTCGACGCGCACGCCGGCGCCGCGCAGGCGCGCCAGGATGGCCTCGACCTCGGCCGCGTCGTGCGCGCTGATCTGCGCGATGCGCCCGGTCACGCGAGCGTGCGCGGCCACTTCGGGCGGCAGCGCGTCGTCGGTCTTGAAGCGCAGCATCGTGCTCGCGGTGCCAGCCAGCAGCGCCGAGGTACGGTCCAGCGCGACCACGCGGCCGAGCTTGAGCATCGCGATGCGCCCGCACAGCGCCTCGGCCTCCTCGAGGTAGTGCGTGGTCAGCAGCACCGTGTGGCCGGCCTTGTTGAGCCGCGCGACGAACTGCCACAGCGTCTGCCGCAGCTCGACGTCGACGCCGGCGGTCGGCTCGTCGAGCACGATCACCGGCGGGCGGTGCACCAGCGCCTGCGCCACCAGCACGCGGCGCTTCATGCCACCCGAGAGCTGGCGCATGTTCGCGTCGGCCTTGTCGGACAGGCCCAGGCCCTCGAGCAGTTCGCCGATCCACGCGTCGTTGCCGCGCACGCCGAAGTAGCCGCTCTGGATGCGCAGCGTCTCGCGCACGCTGAAGAACGGATCGAACACCAGTTCCTGCGGCACGATGCCCAGAGCGTGACGCGCCGCGGCGTAGTCGGCAACCACGTCGTGGCCCATCACCGTGACGCGCCCTCCGCTGGCGCGCGCCAGTCCGGCGAGGATCGAGATCAGCGTCGTCTTGCCCGCGCCGTTGGGCCCGAGCAGGCCGAAGAACTCGCCGCGCCCGATGTCGAAGCTCACGTCGTCGAGCGCCTTCAGCGGCCCGCGCGCACTGCGGTAGACCTTGCTGACGTGCTCGAAGCGGACGGCGGGCATGGGGGCGCGATTCTAGGGGCGTCGAAGCGCGCGGGCATCGCCACCGGGTTGCACCTGCTGCGAAGCCGCGTGCACATCGGCCAGAATCGCCGCACCATGCCGTCGACCCGGGCGCCGAGCGCGCCGAGACCGTCCCGCACGCCGAAGGCGCCGCGGCGCACCGCCGAGCGCATCCTCGAGGTCACGCTCGACCTGTTCAACCGCTTCGGCGAACCCAACGTCAGCACCACGCTGATCTCGGCCGAGCTGAACATCAGCCCCGGCAACCTGTACTACCACTACCCGGCCAAGGACGAGCTGATCAACGCGCTGTTCGGGCGCTACGAGAAGGCGCTGGGCGAACTGCTGCACGCCGCCGACGACGTGCGCCACGTCGAGGACGCGTGGCTGTTCTTCCACATGCTGTTCGAGCTGATCTGGCAGTACCGCTTCCTGTACCGCGATCTCAACGACCTGCTCAGCAAGAACCGCCGCCTGGAGACGCAGTTCCAGTTCGTGCTGAAGAACAAGGCGCGCGCGGTGCGCGCGGTGCTCGACGGCCTGGGCCGCGGCGGCGCGGTGCGCATCACCGCGCGCGAGGCCGAGCCGGTGTCCACCGCGATGGTCGTCGTGCTGACCTACTGGCTGAGCTACGAATACGTGCGCGACCCGCGCCACGCGCTCGAGCCCGAGAGCGCCGGCGCGGCGCTGGCACGCGGCGCGTACCACGTGCTCAGCCTGCTGATGCCGTACCTCGACGCCGCCGAGCGCGACCACCTGCACGCGCTCGCCAGCCCGTACCGCAAGCCCTGAACGACACACCGCCCGAGCGAGGAGACGACGATGGCCAAGTGGACCGCCTTTCCCTACGACAGCGCCGCCTACCGCCACGACGCGGCGGCGCTGAAGAAGCACTGGGCCCGCCTGCACGCCGGCGATGTCGAACCCTGGCCCAGGGACGAGGCGGTGCAGGCGGCGTGGGCGCTGTTCCACGCCGGCGAGTTCCAGAAGGCCTTCGACGCCGGGCTGAAGGCCGGTGGCGACGGCATCACGGTGGCCAACAAGGCGCAGGCGATCCACGCCAACTACCTCGAGAAGAGCGAGAAGGCCAGGCTCGCGATGTTCCAGCAGGTCGCCGAGCGCGCCGAGGCGCAGCAGGCGGCCCGGCCGCAGAACCCCAACGCCTGGTACTGGTACGCGTACGCGACGGGCCGCTACAGCCAGGGCATCAGCGTGACCAAGGCGCTGGCCCAGGGGCTGGGCGGCAAGGTCAAGGCCGCGCTGGAGACCACGATCAAGCTCGCGCCGAAACACGCCGACGCGCACATCGCGCTCGGCGCGTTCCACGCCGAGGTCATCGACAAGGTCGGCAAGCTGCTCGGCAAGACGCAGGGCGCCGACGCCGCCACCGGGCTGAGGATGTACAAGGAGGCGCTGCGCCTGAACCCGACCAGCGCGATCGCGATGGTCGAGTACGCCAACGGCCTGGTCATGCTCGAGGGCGACAAGCGCATGAAGGAGGCCGAGAAGCTGTACGCCGACGCAGCGGCGTGCAAGCCGATGGACGCGATGGAGCGCCTCGACGTCGAGATGGCCAAGGCCGAGCTCGAGGACTGATGCCCCCGGTCGCGGCGCGCTTCGCGTGCCGCCCGTCCGCGCGGGCGCCGGTCAGCCCTGCGGGCGCCGCCGGTGGAAGCGCACCGGCTGCGGCCTGGCCGCGCGCGGCGGCGCGCCGTGCGCGGCCAGCGTGCGGTCGAACGCCGCACCACCCTCGTCGGCCAGCGCCGCCTCGCGCGCCTCGCGCACCGCGGCGGCGCGCTCGCGCGGCGCCGACGCGCCGAACGCGAGGTGGTCGATCACGTGCAGCAACCGCTCCTTGCCGCGTTCGTTGGTGCTGCCGTAGCCCTTGATCAACCGCCCGCACCGCGCCAGTTCGTCGCCCAGCGCCCAGTGCTCGCGCGCACCGCGCTCGACCGCGGCCAGCCAGCGCTCGATCAGCGACTGCTCCAGCGCGAAGCGGCTGCCGCGGCGCCGCCGGCCCTTCAGCGACGCGACGACGCGCAGCGCCAGTGCACCGCCGACGGTGTGCGTGCCGACCTTCATCGGCAGCGCCCAGGGCTCGCGGCCGGCGGCGCGGCGACGCGCGTCCCAGGCCAGCAGGCGCTCGGCCCATCGCTGCGGCAGCAGCGCGGCCAGTTCGGGGGCACCGGGCTTGAAGTGGTCGTACACCCTGACGAGTTCGTCGTCGCGCGCGGCCACCTCGCGTCGCACGCGCGCGGCGCGTGCGGCGCGCAGCTTCAGGTGCGCAACCCGCACGATGTCGTCGAACGCCATCCACAGCGCCAGCCAGCGCGCCGTCTCGCGTGTCAGCGCGGCGCCGAGCGTGCCGTCGGGGTCGGCGGCGCGCTCGGCGTCAAGCACGCGCCGCAGGCGCTGCAGGTACAGCGCGGCGTACGCCGCGTCCTGGTAGTCGACCAGCCGCGCGTGGCCGAGCGCGATCGTCTCGTGCGCCGGCGCCGGGAAGGCTTCGCGCACCGAAGGCGGCAGCGCGGGCGCCGGCGTCGCCGCGGGCAGCGCCGCGCGCAACACGCGATGCGCGGCCTCGCGCTGCGCGCGGCCTGCGGCGACGCGGTCCCAGGCGAGCGCGAAGCCGCGCAGGCTCGCGTCGACGCCCTTGCCGCCGCGGCGGATCGTCGACTCGTAGGCCTCGCGCGCGAACGGCAGCAGCCCGGACGCGGCCACCGCGCCGAGCATCACCGCGCTGATCACCGTGCCGGCCTCGCGCGCCAGCGCCGCCATGTCGAACACCTCGACGGCGCGCGCGTGGCGCTGCAGCGTGCCCAGCAGCGCCACGTCGTCGACGCGGCCGTCGCCGGGCTGCATCTTCTCGGCCACGGTCAGCGCGCGCGCGCTCGAGCTGATCACCATCGTGCGCTCGGCACCGACCATGCCCTGCCCGACCTGGCGCGCCGCCTCGAGCAGTTCGGACGACAGCAGCAGGTCGATCGCGCCGGGCACCGGGCTCAGGCTGAACACCGGCCGCCGGCCGCCGAGCGCGACGTCGGGCTGCGGGCAGACCTCGACGTAGTAGGTGGTGGCGCCGGTGCGCTGCGCGACCCCGGGAATCGACGTGCTCTGCGCGCTGTGCCCGCAGGCCAGCGCGGTGTCGAACAACCACTGCGACAGCACGCCACCGCCCTCGCCGCCGAGCGCGCACACGAGGATCGCGACCGGGCGGGAGGCCGACGTGTCATTCACGGCAGGCACTCCGGCCTTGGGTCCGGCAACCCGGTGAGCGGGCGCGCCACTGTTCAAGCGGCCGCCGCGGGCCCGGCTTCGCCGGTCCGTCGGCGGCGCCGGTCGACGCGGAGGCGCCGAAGGCGCTGCGGGGGGCGTTCACTCGACCTTGATCCCGGCTTCCTGGATGAACTTGCCGAACCGCGCGCGGTCGGCGTTCTGGCGGTCGATGAACTCCTGCCGGCTGGCGGCCATCACCTCGCCGCCGATGGTGCGGATCGCCTCCTGCACCTTCGGCGTGGCCAGCGCCTTGTTCACCTCGTCGTGCAGCCGCGCGACCAGCGCCGCCGGCGTGGCGCCCGGCGCGTAGACGCCGAAGACGGTGTCGGCGTCGAAGCCCGGATAGCCCGACTCGTCGAGCGTCGGGGTGTTCGGCAGTTGCGACGCGCGCTTCGGGCTGCCGACCGCGAGCAGCCTGAGCTTGCCCTCGGCGGCGTGCCTCAGCCCTGGGCCGGGGTCGAACATGAACTGCACCTGCCCGGCGAGCAGGTCGGTCAGCGCCGGCGCGGCGCCGCGGTACGGCACGTGCGTGGCCTGGAAGCCGGCCTGGCGCGCGAACATCTCGCCGGCCAGGTGCGGCGAACTGCCCTGCCCCGCCGAGCCGTAGCTGAGCCTGCCCGGGTTCGCCTTCGCGTAGGCGACGAACTCGGCGACGCTGTTGACCGGCAGCGTCGGGTGCACGGTCAGGTACACCAGCACGCGCGCCACCGACGCGACCGGCTGGAGGTCCTTCTCGGCGTCGAACGGCATCTGCTTGTAGATGAACGGGTTGACCGTCATCGCGCCGCCGCTGCTCATCAGCAGCGTGTAGCCGTCGGCCGGCGACTTGGCGACCTGCTCGGCGCCGATGTTGCCGTTGGCGCCGGGCTTGTTCTCGACGACGACCTGCTGCCTGAGCGACTCGCTCATCGCCCCGGCGACGGCGCGGCCGATCACGTCGGCGGCGCCGCCTGGCGGGAAGTTGACGACCAGCTTGATCGGCTTGTCGGGAAAGGTCTGCGCGGCCGCGGTGGCCGGCAGCGCGGCCGCGGCCAGCGCGCAGGCGAGCGCCAGCGCGTGGCGGCGGGTGGGGGTCGGGGCTCGGTGCATCGTCGTCTCCTCGTTCGTCGGGGGTGTCGGGGCCCAGGGGATCAGGCGGTCTGCAGCGCGCGCACGAACGGCGCGCGCAGCCGGTGCAGCAGCGTTTCGTACCACTTCGGGTGGCGCACGACCTCGGCTCGGTAGAACGACGGGCACAGCGTCGCCGCGTGCGCGTTCGCGCCGCACAGGCCGCAGCCGACGCAGCCGTCGACCACGGTGGCCACCGGGTCGACCTTCAGCGTGTCGGGGTTGTCCTTCAGCGTCAGCGTCGGGCAGCCCGACAGGCGGATGCACGCGTGGTCGCCAGTGCACACGTCCTCGTCGACGCCGTACTTCACGCGCACGACGCGCTCGCCGCGGCGCAGCAGGTCGGCGACCCACGGCCTGACGCGGCGCTGGCGCTCGAGCTGGCACTCGCCGTCGGCGACGATCACCTTCAGCCCCGCGAACTCGGTGGTCAGCGCCTCGGCCAGCGTGCGGCGCATCGCGTCGACCTCGTAGCTGTGCACGGTGCGCAGCCACTGCACGCCCAGCCCCTGCAGCGTCTTCTCGATGGTCTGGTTCTTGTGCACCAGGCTCTGGTGCTTGTCGGCCACGGCGGCCTTCACCTCGTCGTCGGGCGTCGAGATGATGTCCTGCGTGCCGGTGGCCGAGGTGTAGCCGTTCTTCATGATCAGCAGCACCGCGTCGTCGCCATTGAACAGCGCCGACTGCACGCCGGTCAGCAGCCCGTTGTGCCAGAACCCGCCGTCGCCCATGATCGCGATCGAGCGGCGCTGCATCATCGGGCTGACGCCGGCGCGGCTGGCCAGGCTCATGCCGTAGCCGAGGATCGAGTGCCCCGAGCTGAACGGCTCGAAGGTGGCGAAGGCGTGGCAGCCGATGTCGGCGGCGACGTGCACGCGGCCGACCTCGCGCTGCGCGAGCTCGAGCGCCGAGAACACCGGCCGCTCGGGGCAGCCGACGCAGAACCCCGGCGGGCGCGGCGGCAACGCGCCGGCAGACTGCGCCACCTCGTCGCGGCGGCGCCGGTTGGCGTCGAGCCAGGCGCGCGCGGGCACCGCGTCGACCTGCGGCAGGTGCGCGTCGACGAAGCCCAGCAGCCCCTGCGCGACGGCCTCGACGGTGTACTCGCCGGCCGCCGGCCACAGGTCCTTGCCGTGCACCGGGGTCGGCACGCCAGCGCGGCGCAGCGCGGCGAGGATGTCCTTCTCGATGTACTCGGGGCTGCCCTCCTCGAGAACGCCGACCGCGCGCTTGCCGGCGCAGAACGCGACGATCTCGTCGGGCACCAGCGGGAAGGTCACGTTGAGCACCAGCAGCGGCACGCGGCTGGCGCCGAAGGCGTCGGCCAGCCCGAGTTGCTGCAGCGCGCGGATCGCCGCGTTGAACAGCCCCCCCTGCACGATCAGCCCGACGTCGGCCAGTTCGCCGTCGATGCGGTCGTTGAGGCGGTGCTCGGCGATGTAACGCTGCGCCGCCGGGATGCGCTGCTCGACCTTGAGCTTCTCGTGGCGGAAGGTCACCGGCGGGTGTGCCAGGCGCATGTAGTCGAAGCCGGCCGGCTCATCGATGAGGTGGCGCGTCGAGCGCGCCGGCGCGACGTTGTCCTTGCACGCGAAGCGCCCGCGCACGTGGCAGGCACGGATGCGCAGTTCGAGGATCGCCGGCATGTTCGACGCCTCCGACAGCGCGAAGCCGTGTTCGACCATCCTCACCATCGCCGGCAGCTCGGGGCGCGGGTCGAGCAGCAGCATCGTGCTCTTCGCCGCGTAGGCGTGGGTGCGCTCCTGGATCACGCTGGCGCCCTCTCCGTAGTCCTCGCCGACGACGACCAGCGCGCCGCCGACCACGCCGGGCGACGCCAGGTTGCTCAGCGCGTCGGCGGCGACGTTGGTGCCGACGATCGACTTCCACGTCACCGCGCCGCGCAGCGGGTAGTGCAGGCTGGCGCCGAGCATCGCCGCGGCCGACGCCTCGTTGGCGCAGGCCTCGACGTGCACGCCCAGCGTGTCGACGTAGGGCCGCGCCTGCACCATCACGTCGAGCAGGTGCGACACCGGCGCGCCCTGGTAGCCGCCGATGTAGGCCACGCCCGACTGCAGCAGCGCCTTCGTGATCGCCAGGATGCCTTCGCCCTGGAAGGTCTCGCCGGCGCCCTTCTTCAGCTGCTCGATCTCTTCGGTGAACTGGACTTCCACGCGCTGCGACGCCCTTGACGACGGTCAAAGGCATGACTCTAGGCGCCCAACCGTCATGCGTCCATGCGATGCACCCACTATCTATGATTCACGGCATGCATATTCGAGACCTCGACCTGAACCTGCTGCACGTGTTCCAGGCCGTGCACGAAGCGCGCAACGTCAGCCGCGCCGCCGAGCGGCTCGGGTTGTCGCAGCCGGCCGCCAGCCACGCGCTGACGCGGCTGCGCCTGGCGCTGCGCGACCCGCTGTTCGTGCGCGCGGCAGGCGGCGTCGCGCCGACACCCAGGGCGCAGCAGTTCGCGCGCCAGGTCGACGCCGCACTGCGCCTGCTCGACGCGGCGGTCCACGAGGTCGACGCCTTCGACCCTTCGCGCTCGCGCCGCCGCTTCACGCTGCACCTGAGCGACATCGGCGCCGACGAGTTCCTGCCGCTGCTGATGGCCGAGGTCGGCGCGCAGGCGCCGGGGGTGCAGGTCGAGGCGGTGCAGCTCGACCCCGGCACGATCGGCGCGGCGCTCGAGGAGGGGCGGCTCGACCTGGCGTTCGGCTACCTGCCGGCGCTGGTGGGCACCGAGCACGCGCCGCTGCTCGAGGAGCGCTACGTCGTGCTGCTGCGCCGCGGCCACCCGCTGGCGGCCAAGCTCACCGACCGCGCCGCGCTCGAGCGGCTGGACTTCATCGTCGTCAGGAGCCACGCCGAGCCGGCACGTGCGCTGCACATGCTCGGTCTCGAGCCGCGCATCCGGCTGGCGCTGCCGCACTTCATGGTCGTGCCGACGATCCTCGCGGCCACGGACCTGGCGGTGATCCTGCCGCTGCGCCCGGCGCTGCGCTTCGCGCGCCTGCACCCGTTGCAGGTCGTCGAGCCGGACCTCGGGCTGCCGCCGTTCACGGTGTCGATGCACTGGCACTGGCGCTTCCAGCACGACAGCGCCCACCGCTGGCTGCGCGGCATCGCGCAGGCGATGCAGCTGCCCGTGGTCAGTCCGCCAGCTCGCCCCAGGGCAGCAGCAGCGTGATCCACAGCAGCTTCTCGAACTCGGGGCCGAAGCGGTCGATGATCCTCTGCGGCTCGGCGCACAGCTTCTTGTCGGTGATCAGCCCGAACTGCACGCCGCCGGCGTAGCTGAGGATCGACACGCCCATGCCGATGTGCCCCGACTGCGGCACCCAGAACATGTTCTGCCGCAGCGTCGAGCCGCAGAACTTCAGCGGTTCGCGCGGGCCCGGGACGTTGGTCATCACCGCGGTGGTCTTCTTCGCGAACAGGTTCGTGATGAAGTCCTGCGCCGGCTTGACCAGCAGCCCGCTGGCCGCGAGGATGGCGAACGCCAGCAGCGGCTGGTAGCTGCCCTTCAGTTCGGCCATGCGCGCGCGCACCGCGTAGACGCGCTCGACCGGGTTGGCGATACCGATCGGCAGCACCAGCGGCACCAGCCCGAAGCGGTTGCCCAGCTGGTGCGCCTGTTCGGCCGGACGCAGGTTGACCGGCACCAGCGCGCGGATCTCCTTGCCGGCGGGGTCGTCGCCGACCTCGCGCAGGTACTCGCCGATCGCGCCGGCCACGCACGACAGCAGCACGTCGTTGACCGAGCAGTTCAGCGCCTTGCCGATCGCCTTGACGTCGTCCAGCGGCAGCGGCTCGCACCACGCGACGCGCTTGATGCCCACCGGACGGCCCTTGAGCCGCGTCTTCGAGTCGTCGGGCATCAGCGCCAGCGCCGCGGCATCGCTGACCACCTGCATGCCGGCACGCGCCATGTCGAGCGAGCCGGCCAGCGGGCGCTGCGGGTTCGACAGCATCTCGATCGACCTGACCACGCCCTCGCCGTACATGCCGATCGCCTTGACCGTCAGGTCGGTCAGCGGGCGCACCACCGCGTCGGCGAGCCAGTCGCCGTCGTGGCCGTGCTCGCGGTGCTCGCGGCGCCGCGGCGGCGCGTGCCCGCCGTCGGTGATCGAGTGCAGCACCGACATCAGCGCGATGCCGTCGGCGATGCAGTGGTGGATGCGGATGATCACCGCGCTGCCGCCCTCGTAGTCGTCGATCAGGTGCCAGTGCCACAGCGGATGCTCGCGATCCAGCGGCGTGGTCGCCAGCTCGGCGGCGCGCGCCTGCAGCGCCTGGCGCTGGCTGCGCCCGCGCTGCGGCGCGAGCCGTTCGCGGCTGACGTGGCGCTCGACGTCGAAGTTCTCGTCCTCGACCCACAGGTAGCCCAGCGCGTCCTCGACCACCTTCTGGCGGAAGCGCGGGTAGCGCAGCATCGTGTGGCGCAGCCGCTCGCACAGCGCCTCGTAGCCGACCGCCGGCGTGAGCAGCCAGATGCCGGTGATCACCATCAGGTTGACGTCGCTGTCCATGCGCAGCCACGCGGTATCGACGCGCGACATGCGCTCGGCGGCGCTGGACATGGGGATCTCCTCGACGGCGGGTGGTGGGGCGCGGCGACGATGCTGGTTAACATCGACCGCGTCAACTGTCATTTTCACCCACCGGAGACCCGCGATGGCCGACCTCAAGTCCCGCTTCGAACAGGCCGTGGCCGACAGCAAGCAGCTGCCCGAGAAGCCCGACAACGCGACGCTGCTGCAGATCTACTCGCTGTACAAGCAGGCCACCGAAGGCGACGTGCAGGGCAGGCGCCCCGGCTTCACCGACATGGTCGGGCGCGCCAAGTGGGACGCCTGGGACGGCCAGAAGGGCAAGGACGCGAACACGGCGATGCAGGAGTACGTCGACCTCATCGAATCGCTGAAGTGACCCCCCGCAGCGCCTTCGACGCCTTCCTCCCCACGGGGCAGCGCCGGCGGACCGGCGACGCCGGCTCCGCGGCGGTCGCCCGAGAGATCGCGGGTCGCGGCTGGCGCGCGCCGCGGCGGAGCCGCTGAAGTGGCTGCCGTCTCGATCGACCTGCGCAGCGACACGGTCACGCGGCCGACGCCTGCGATGCGCGCCGCGATGGCCGCCGCCGAGGTCGGCGACGACCAGTACGGCGAGGACCCGACGACCACGCGGCTGCAGCACGAGGTGGCTGCGCTGCTCGGCAAGGAGGCCGCGCTGTGGCTGCCGTCGGGCACGATGGCCAACCAGGTCGCGCTGCGCACGCTCACGCGCCCCGGCGACGAGGTGGTCGCCGCGCGCGAGAGCCACGTCGGCTGGCACGAGGCCGGCGGCGCGGCGGCCAACGCCGGCGTGCAGCTGGTCGAGGTCGGCCGCGGCGGCGTGTTCGACGCCGACGACCTCGACGCCGCGATCAAGCCGGCGAGCCTGCCGGTGTTCGCGCCGACCACGCTGGTCACCGTCGAGAACACGCACAACCGCACCGGTGGCGTCGTGTTCGACCAGCGCGAGGTCGTGCGCCTGTGCGAGCGCGCCCGCGCGCGCGGCCTGGCGACCTACCTCGACGGCGCGCGGCTGTGGAACGCCGCGGTGGCCAGCGGTCGCCCCGAAGCCGAGCTCGCCGCACCGTTCGACCTCGTCGGCGTCGCGTTCTCGAAGGGACTGGGCGCGCCGGGCGGGTCGCTGCTGGCCGGACGGCGCGAGCTGATCGACGCCGCGACGCGCCACCGGCGCCGCTTCGGCGGCGCGATGCGCCAGACCGGGCACTACGCCGCGGCGGCGCTGCACGGCGTCGCGCACCACCGCGAGCGGCTGGCCGAGGACCACGCCCACGCGCGTCGGCTGGCCGAAGCGCTCGCCGGCTGCCCGGCGGTGCGGCTCGACCTGGCCACGGTGCAGACGAACATCGTCGTGTTCCACCTCGCGCCCGAAGGCCCCGACGCAGCGACGCTGGTCGCGCGCTCGCGCGACGCCGGCGTGCTGCTCAACGCGTTCGGCGCGCGCACCGTGCGCGCGGTGACGCACCTGGACGTGACGCGCGAGCAGGTCGACCGCGCCGCGGCGACGCTGCTGCGGCTGCTCGCTCCGGCGGGCTGACCCCCCGCGCGAGCGGGCGCCGGCACTCAGCCGGCCTTGCGCTTCGTGCCGGCCGCCTTGCCGTTGGCGGCCTTGGGCGCCGACTTGCCGGCGGCCTTCGCCGCGACCTTGGCGTTCGCCCCCTTGGTCGGTTTCGCCAGCAGCGCGTCGAGGTTCTTCTCGATCTCGGTCTCGATCGTCTTGCTGAAGGCGCCGAGCAGGAAGCCGAGCTTGGCCTGCAGGTCGAAGTGGTCGGGCGCGACGATCAGCTGCCCGTGCACGCCGCTGCGGTTGAACTCGACGGTGTCGCCGAACTCGCCCTCGATCACCGTGCACGCCATGCCGAACTTGGACTCGGCCTCCTCGGCCCAGCGCCACGCCACCTTGCGTGCGCCTTCGAGGCCCAGGTCGTGCTCGCGGTGGATGCGGATCTCGGACACTTCGACGACTCCATCAGGGAATGGCACGCAGTGTCGCGTGGCGCTCGGCCTTCGGCAAGTCGGCCAGCCGGCGCACCTCGGCGTAGAAGCGGGCGAAGTCGCCGCCGCTGCGCTCGAACAGCCGCTCGAAGGCCGGCGCGAACTCGGTGTACGCCGCCTGCACGCCCAACGCCGCGTTGTTGGCGCGCGCGAACCAGGCGTCGTAGCCGGCGAAGCCGCCCCACGCGTCGCGCTTCAGGCGTTCGTGGTCGGCGCGCAGGCGCGCGAACAGCTCGGCCTTCGCGGCGCGCTTGGCGTCGTCGGGCCGGTCGCTCGCGTACACCGCCTCGAGCTCGCGGCGCGCCGCCAGCGTCAGCGCGCGGAACTGGCGTCGTCGCGCGTCGAGCGCCGCGTACTCGGCGCGCGCGGCGTCGCCGGCGTGGCGCTCGAGCCAGCGCGCGCCGCCGATGCGCTCGACCGCGGTGGCGAACGACTCGTTGAACGCCGTGTCGTCGTCGACGTAGACGACGTGGTGCGCCAGTTCGTGGAACAGCAGCCGCGCCAGCTCGCCCTCGGGCCAGCCGACGAAGGTCGACAGCAGCGGGTCGCCGCCGAGCCACTCGAGCTTGCCCAGCGTCGAGTACGCCGGCACCGGGTAGACCAGCACCTCCCAGCCCTGCTCGCGCAACTGCCGCGCCATCGCGTCGGCGGCGGCGCGGTCGTAGTAGCCACGGTAGCCGACGCAGCCGACTACCGCGAAGCACCAGGTCTTGAGCTGCAGCGACAGCTCGGGCGCGGCGACGACGTTCCACACCGCGGCCGGGCGCCGCAGGTCGGCGTAGCGGCGGTAGCTGCGCGTGTCGGGCAGCTGCAGTTCGTCGACCGCGAAGCGGCGCAGCCGCTGCGCCAGCGCGAGCCGCTCGCGCAGCGCCGCCGGCGTGGCCTCGTCGGCAACCAGTTCGGCCACCGGGCGCGCGCGCTGCACCAGGTCCAGGTGGCCGCGCACCGACTGCGCGTAGTAGCCGACGCTGCTGCAGCCCGCGCCCAGGCACAGCGCACCCAGCGCCAGCGCCCCGATGAGCAGCGACGACGCGGCCAAGATCGCGGCGATGCGGGCGGCGCGGCGCATCAGGCCGCGGGTTCGGCCTGCACCTCGACCAGGCAGTCGTAGAAGGTCGGCGCGCGGCCGAGGTCGGTCAGCCGCTGGCTCGTCACCTCGTTGACGTTGGTGCCGTCGACGCCGAACTTGCGCCACCAGATGCCCAGCGCGTTGACCACGCCCGGGCGTGCGCGCGTGCTGACCTCGGCGGTGCAGCGGTAGCGGCCGCGGTCGTTGAACACGCACACGCGCATGCCGCCGGCGATGCCGCGCGGCGTCGCGTCGTCGGGGTGGATCTCGAGCCGCGGCTCGCCCTCGACCGAGCGCAGGCTGCGCACGTTGACGAAGGTCGAGTTCAGGAAGTGGCGCGCCGGCGGCGAGATCATCGCCAGCGGGTAGCGCGCCGCGAGCGCGGGCGCCGACTCGGCGCACTCGTGGTTGGGCACGAAGTCGGGCACGCCCAGCCCGGGCGCGTCGGCCCGTGCCCGGCCCGACGGCGTCGGGAAGCCGCCGTCGGCGAACGGCGCGTCGGGCAGCGGCAGCGTGACCCAGCCGCGGCCGCGCAGTTCACGCAGGTCGACGCCGCGAAGCGCCTGGCGCAGCAGCGCCTCGTCGTCGTCGGCGAAGCACGGTTCGTCGAAACCCATGCGCGCCGCCAGCTCGCGGAAGATCTGCGTGTTCGGCTTCGCCTCGCCGAGCGGCGCGATCGCCGGCTCGTTGATCAGCACGTCGGTGTGGCCGTAGCTGGTGTGCACGTCGAGGTGCTCGAGCTGCGTGGTGGCCGGCAGCACGATGTCGGCGTGGTCGACGGTGTCGGTGGCGAAGTGCTCGACCACGACGGTGAACAGGTCGTCGCGCGCGAAGCCGGCGGCGACCTTCGGCGACTCGGGTGCGATCGCCACCGGGTTGCTGTTGTAGACGACCAGCGCCTCGATGCGCGGCCCGAAGCCGCCACCGCCGGGGTGCAGCAGCGCGTCGCCGATGGTCGCCATGTTGACGGCGCGCGGCTGCCTGCCGGCCAGCAGGTCGGGGCGCTGCAGCGCCGCGTCGTCGCGGTGGGGCGCGAACCACCCCGAGCTCGACAGCAGCAGCCCGCCGGCCGCATCGCGCCAGGCGCCGACCAGGCACGGCAGCAGCGCGACCAGCCGCACCGCGTTGCCGCCGCCCGCGACGCGCTGCATGCCGTAGTTCAGGCGGATCGCCGCCGGCTTGGTCGTGCCGTAGTCGCGCGCCAGCTCGCGGATGTCGTCGGCGGGCACGCCGCACACCGCCGCGGCGCGCTCGGCGGGCCACTGCAGCGCGCGTGCTCGCAGCGCGTCGTAGCCGTCGACGTGTCGCGCGACGTAGTCGAGGTCGACCCAGCCGTGCACGATCAGCTCGTGCATCAGCGCCAGCGCCAGCGCGCCGTCGGTGCCGGGCCGCAGCGCGAGGTGGCGGTGGCACTTGTCGGCGGTCTCGGTGCGGCGCGGGTCGATGCACCACAGCCGGGCACCGTCGCGCTTGGCTTGCTGCGCCAGCGACCAGAAGTGCAGGTTCGACGCGACGCTGTTGCTGCCCCAGACGACGATCAGCTTCGAGCGCGCGAAGAAGCGCAGGTGCATGCCGACCTTGCCGCCGTAGGTCGCGGC
Organism: Azohydromonas sp.; assembly: GCF_035325925.1. Lineage (NCBI taxonomy): Bacteria > Pseudomonadati > Pseudomonadota > Betaproteobacteria > Burkholderiales > Sphaerotilaceae > Azohydromonas > Azohydromonas sp. The sequence continues at coordinate 53,657 of NZ_DAOKZA010000019.1, forward strand.
CAGCGCCTCGCCGCCCGCCGACGAGCAGATCGTGCGCTCGAGCCGGCTCGCGCCGAGGCGGTGCCACAAGCGTGCGGCCATGCTCTCGCCCTGCAGCAGCCCCATCGTGCCGGCGTAGCTGTACGGCACGATGCCCTGCGCGTCGCGCGCGGCGACGGCCATCAGACGGGCGGCGACGGTGTCGAGCGCCTCGTCCCACGAGATGCGCTCGAAGCGACCTTCGCCCTTGCGACCGACGCGACGCAGCGGGTGCAGCAGCCGCTCGGGGTGGTAGGTGCGCTCGGCGTAGCGGCTGACCTTGGTGCACAGCGCGCCGGCGGTGCCCGGGTGCTCGGGGTCGCCGGCGATGCGCACGACGCGACCGCCCTCGACCGTCACCCGCATCGCGCAGGTGTCGGGGCAGTCGTGCGGGCACGCGGCGTGGACGGTGCGGGCGACGGCGTTCATGGCCCGATTGTCGCGCCGCGGCCGGCGTGGGGCCATGCCGCAGCCGGGGTCGATCGCCGCGCCGGCCACGGCTAAGATCGCCGGCCCAGGAGACCGAACGCCATGCAAGTCATCGAATCGATCCTCGCCGACGCCGCGGCGATCACCGCGATCCGCCGCGACATCCACGCCCACCCCGAGCTGTGTTTCGAGGAGCGGCGCACCGCCGACGTGATCGCCCGGGCGCTCACCGACTGGGGCATCCCGATCGAGCGCGGGCTGGGCACCACCGGCGTGGTCGGCATCGTGAAGAACGGCACCTCGTCGCGCGCGGTGGGCCTGCGCGCCGACATCGACGCGCTGCCGATGACCGAGCACAACACCTTCGCGCACGCCAGCAGGCACCCCGGCAAGATGCACGCCTGCGGCCACGACGGCCACACCGCGATGCTGCTGGCCGCGGCGCGCCACCTGGCGCGGCACCGCCAGTTCGACGGCACGGTCTACCTGATCTTCCAGCCCGCCGAGGAGGGCGGCGGCGGCGCGCGCGAGATGATCAAGGACGGGCTGTTCGAGCGCTTCCCGATGGAGGCGGTGTTCGGCATGCACAACTGGCCGGGCATGCGCGCCGGGCAGTTCGGCATCTGCGATGGCCCGGCGATGGCGTCGAGCAACGAGTTCCGCATCACGATCACCGGCAAGGGCGCGCACGCGGCGCTGCCGCACAACGGCATCGACCCGGTGCCGGTGGCGTGCCAGATGGTGCAGGCGTTCCAGACCATCGTCACGCGCAACAAGAAGCCCACGGACGCCGCGGTGGTCTCGGTGACGATGATCCACACCGGCGAGGCCACCAACGTCGTGCCCGACACCTGCGAGATCCAGGGCACGGTGCGCACCTTCACGCTCGAGGTGCTCGACCTGGTCGAGCGGCGCATGAAGGAGATCGCCGAGCACACCTGCGCGGCGTTCGGCGCGCAGTGCGAGTTCCGCTTCCACCGCAACTACCCGCCGACGATCAACCACAAGGCCGAGGCCGACTTCGTGCGAGGCGTGATGCGCGACGTCGTCGGCGCCGAGAACACGCTCGAGTTCGAGCCGACGATGGGCGCCGAGGACTTCAGCTACTTCCTGCTCGAGAAGCCCGGCGCCTACTTCGTCATCGGCAACGGCGACGGCGCGCACCGCGAGGCCTACAGCGACCACGTGCACGGCCTGGGGCCCTGCACGCTGCACAACCCGAACTACGACTTCAACGACGAGCTGATCCCGCTCGGCGCCACGCTGTGGGTGCGCCTGGCCGAGCAGTGGCTGGCCGCGCCGCGCGGCTGAGCGCATGGACGCCGGGCGCTTCTTCGCGCAGACCTACGCCGAGGCGCGTGGCAAGTTCCTCGCCGCGGTCGACGCCGCCGGCGGCGACGTGCACAGCCACGCGCACCCGCTGCTCGGCCGCGACGGCGAGGCCCTGGCGATGGACGTCGCGCGCTTCGGCGCGCACGACGCGCCGGCGCTGCTCATCGTCAGCAGCGCCTGCCACGGTGTCGAGGGCTTCTGCGGCTCGGGCGTGCAGGGCGCGTTGCTGGCCGACCCGGGCGTGCACGCCGCGGCGCGCGACGCCGGCGTCGCGCTGCTGTACATCCACGGCCTGAACCCCTGGGGCTTCTCGTGGTGGCGGCGCACGACGCAGGAGAACGTCGACCTGAACCGCAACTTCCACGACTTCCACGCGCCGCTGCCGGCCAACCAGGCCTACGACCGCCTCGCGCACCTGCTGGTGCCGCCCGCCTGGCCGCCGTCGAGCGAGGTGCAGGCGGGCATCGCCGCGTTCGTCGCCGAGCACGGCGAGCGCGCGCTGCAGGCCGCGGTCTCGAGCGGCCAGTACGACCACCCCGAAGGGCTGTTCTACGGCGGGCGCGCGCCGACCTGGAGCCATGCCACGCTGCGCCACGTGCTGCAGGAACACGCGCGCCGCTGCCGCCGCCTGGGCTGGATCGACCTGCACACCGGCCTGGGCCCCAGCGGTCACGGCGAGCGCATCTTCGCCTGCCGCGACGACGCCGCGGCGCTGGCGCGTGCGCGCGACTGGTGGGGCCCGCAGGTGACCTCGATCTACGACGGCAGCTCGTCGTCGGCGCTGCTGACCGGGCTGATGTGGATGGCCGCGTACGAGGAGTGCCCGCAGGCCGAGTACACCGGCATCGCGCTCGAGTACGGCACGGTGCCGATGGCCGAAGTGATCGACGCGCTGCGCGCCGACCAGTGGCTCGAGAACCACCCCGAGGTCGCCGACGAGGCGACGCGCCGGGCGATCAAGCGGCGCACCCGCGACGCCTTCTACACCGACACCGACGAGTGGAAGCGGCGCATCGTCGAGCAGGGGCTCGACGCGGTGCACGCCGCGGTGCGCGGGCTGCGCGGCTGACCGCGGGTCACTCGCCCAGCGCCATCCCTTCGCGCCGCGGGTCGGCGCCGCCTTCGAGCCGGCAGCGGCGCCACGCGTCGCAGCGGCGCACGACCACCGCCAGGCCGCCGATCTGCGCGTTCAGCCGCACGTCGTGGCCGCGTGCACGCAGCGCGGCAACCAGCGCGTCGGCCGCGCCGCCGTCGCGCAGGTCGATGCGCGGGTGTTCGCCGCCGACGAAGGTCGCCGGGCCGTTGAACGCGCCGAACGAGACGAGCGACGCCGCCTGCTGCGCGTCGAGCCCCCAGTCGAGCACCGCCACCAGCGAACGCAGCGCGTCGCCGATGATCGCCGCCCCGCCGGCGGACCCGGTGGCCATCGCGAAGCCGGCGGGCCGGCCGTCGGCGCCCGGCTCGAGCACCAGCGTCGGCGACATCGAACTGCGCGGCCGCTTGCCGGGTTGCAGGCGGTTGGCCACCGGGCGGCCGCGCTCGTCGAGCGGCTCGGCGGCGAAGTCGGTGAGCTGGTTGTTGAGCAGGAAGCCGGCGCGCGTCATGCGGCCGCTGCCGAACGCCGCCTCGATGCTGCTGGTCAGCACCGCGACGTTGCCGTCGCGGTCGACGATGCTCAGGTGCGTGGTGCCGCCGAGCGGCAGTGCGGTGTCGCTGCCGCGCGACGCGTCGGCGAATTCGCCCGGCGCCGCGGTGCCCAGGCTGCGCCGCGGGTCGACCAGCGTGGCGCGGCGGCGCAGGTAGTCGGGGTCGAGCAGCGCCGACGCGTCGCCGCCGGGCAGCGAGACGAAGTCGGTGTCGGCGACGTAGCGGTTGCGGTCGGCGAAGGCCAGCCGCAGCGCCTCGGTGACCAGGTGCACGCCCTGCGGGTCGGGTGCGCCGCCGTCGTCGGCCGGCGCTGCGGGCGCCAGCGCCGCCAGGTCGAAGGTGCCGAGCACCCCCAGCGCCTGCGCCACCGCGAGCCCGCCCGACGACGGCGGCGGCATGCCGCACACCTGCCAGCGGCGGTACGGCCGGCACAGCGCGTCGCGCCGCACGCTGCGGTAGCCGGCGAGGTCGGCCGGCGTCATGCGCCCGGGCGTCGAGGTGCCTGCGCGGGTGTCGGCCACCGCGTCGACGATCGCGTCGGCGACCGGCCCGCGGTAGAACACCGGCGCACCGCCTTCGGCCAGCGTGCGCAGCGTGTGGGCCAGCGCCGGCTGCACCAGACGCTGCCCGGCCGGGCGCGGGCTCCCGTCGGGCTGCAGGAAGGCGGCGCGCGCCAAGGCGTCGCGCGCCAGCGCGTCGCGCGACGCGGCGATCGAGCGCGCCAGCCGCGGGCTGATCGCGAAGCCGTCGGCGGCCAACGCGATCGCCGGCTCGAACAGCGTCGGCCACGCCCGGCGGCCGTGCGCGCGGTGCGCGGCGTCGAGCAGGTGCACCAGCCCCGGCACGCCGACCGATCGCCCGCTGTCGCGCGCGCTCGGTTGCGGCGGCACGCGCCGCTCGGCGTCGATCCAGCGCAGGTCGTCGGCGCGACTGGCCGCGGGTGCCGTCTCGCGGCCGTCCCAGGCGTCGACGCGGCGGCGGCGCGCGTCCCAGTGCAGCAGGAAGCCGCCGCCGCCGAGCCCCGACGACTGCGGCTCGACGACCCCGAGCACCAGTTGCGCCGCCACCGCGGCGTCGACCGCCGAGCCCCCGTCGCGCAGCACGCGGCAGGCGACGCGGCTGGCGTGCGGGTTCGCCGTCACCGCGATGAAACGCGACGCGCGGCGCAGCGGCTTCGGCGCGTAGCCGCTGGCGCGCTCGGGGGCGAACCCGGCGGCGGTCGCGCCGCGGTCGATCGCCTGCGCCGCTTCCACCGGCGCTTCGCAACCGTCACCGAACGGGGTCGGGGCGGTGGCGCACCCGGCGAGCAGGCCCGCCAGCGCGAGCACGCCGGCGCACCCGAGCCGCCGCGCGCGCGCCGCGGCGGATCGCTCGGCCGGGCCTGTGCGCCTCACCCTCGCCCGCGCGTCGCCGACCAGCGCCGCGCCTCAGACGCCTCGCAGGCGCGCCAGCAGGCCGGCGGTCGACGCGTCGAGCCCGGTCGCGTCGCCGCTGGCCAGCCGCGGCAGCAGGTCGTTGCACAAGGCCTTGCCCAGCTCGACGCCCCACTGGTCGAAGCTGTTGATGCCCCACACGGCGCCGCTCGTGAACACGCGGTGCTCGTACAGCGCGATCAGCGCGCCCAGCGAGCGGGGCGTCAGCGCGTCGAGCAGCAGCGTCGTGCTCGGCCGGTTGCCGGGGAAGCTGCGGTGACGCGCGACGGTGGCGGCGTCGAGCGCCGCCGACGCGGTGGGTGCGCGCTCGGCCATCGCCTGATCGAAGGTGCGGCCGAGCATCAGCGCCTGCGACTGCGCGAGCGCGTTGGCCAGCAGCTTGCGGTGCAGGTCGACGTGGCCGTGCGACGGCGTCCTCACGACGACGAACTCGACCGGCACCACGTCGCTGCCCTGGTGCAGCATCTGGAAGAACGCGTGCTGCGCGTTGGTGCCCGGCTCGCCCCACACCACCGGGCTGGTCGCGTACGGCAGCGCCCGGCCGTCGAGGTCGACCGACTTGCCGTTGCTCTCCATCTCGAGCTGCTGCAGGTACGCCGGCAGGCGCCTGAGGCCCTGGTGGTACGGCGCCACGCAGCGGCTGGCGAAACCGAGGAAGTTCCGGTACCAGACGTCGAGCAGGCCCAGCTGCAGCGGCAGGTTCGCCTCGGGCGGCGCTTCGGCGAAGTGGCGGTCCATCGCGTGCGCACCGGCGAGCAGCTCGCGGAACGCCACGCTGCCGATCGCGATCGCCAGCGGCAGCCCGATCGCGCTCCACAGCGAGTAGCGCCCGCCGACCCAGTCCCAGAAGCCGAACGTGGTGTCGATGCCGAAGCGCGCCGCCGCCTCGACGTTCGTCGTCGTGGCGACGAAGTGGCGCTCCAGGTGCTGGCCGTGCTGCGACAGGAACCAGTCGCGCGCGACCTGCGCGTTGGCCATCGTCTCCTGCGTCGTGAAGGTCTTGCTGGCGATGACGAACAGCGTGTGCTGCGGGTTCAGCGTGCGCAGCACCGGCTCGATGTCGTGGCCGTCGACGTTGCTGACGAAGTGCAAGCGGATGTCCGGGTGCACGAACGCGTCGAGCGCCGGCACCGCCATCTGCGGGCCCAGATCGCTGCCGCCGATGCCGATGTTGACCACGTCGGTGACGCCGCGCTCGGGGTCGCGCACGCCGTCGGCGAACGCGAGCATCGCGTCGAGCACCGCGTGCACCTCGGCGTTGAACGGCGTGGCCGCGCCCGGCGGCGCGCGCAGCGCGGTGTGCAGCACCGCGCGGCCTTCGGTGGTGTTGACCGGCTCGCCGGCGAACATCGCGTCGCGTCGCGCGGCGACGCCCACCTCGCGCGCCAGCTCGATCAGCAGCCGGCGCGTCGCCGGGTCCCAGCGGTTCTTCGACAGGTCGGCGAACACCTCGGGCGCGTCGACGGCGAAGCGCTCGAAGCGCTGCGCATCGCGCGCGAAGGCCTCGCGCAGGTCGAGGTCGCGCCCGTGCGCCTCGCAGTAGCCGGCCAGTGCGGTCCAGGCGGCGGTGCGGTCGCAGCGCGTCATGGCCGGCGCGCCTCGATCATCGCGTCGAGCCGCTCGGCGTCGGCGGCGAACAGGCGGATGCCCTCGGCCAGCTTGTCGCAGGCCATGACGTCGGCGTTCAGCGCCCAGCGCCACGCCGGCTCGTTGTAGGTCACCGCGTGCAGCGGCGCGCGGCGCGCGGCCTCGACGTCGAGCCGGCGCGGCAGCGGCGCGTCGCTGGCGCACAGCTGCGCCAGCAGCTCGGGGCTGATCGTCAGCAGGTCGCAACCCGCCAGCGCGGCGATCTGGCCCGTGTTGCGGAAACTCGCCGCCATGACCCCGGTGGGGATGTCGAAGTGCTTGTAGTAGGTCCAGATCTCGCGCACCGACTTCACGCCGGGGTCGTTGTCGCCGGCGTGAGCCGCCTCGTCCCAGGACGCGCCCGCGGCGGCCTTGTGCCAGTCGTGGATGCGGCCGACGAACGGCGAGATCAGCGTCACGCCGGCGTCGGCGCAGGCCACCGCCTGAGGAAGAGAGAACAGCAGCGTCAGGTTGCAGCGGATGCCCTCGTGTTCGAGCGCCTTGGCCGCCTGGATGCCTTCCCACGTCGCGGCGATCTTCACGAGCACGCGCTCGCGCTCGACGCCGGCGCGTTCGTACAGCGCGACCAGCCGGTGCGCGCGCGCGATCGTCGCCGCGGTGTCGAAGCTCAGCCGCGCGTCGACCTCGGTGCTGACGCGCCCGGGCACGACCTTCAGGATCTCGACGCCGAAGCGCACCAGCACCGCGTCGGCGACCGCCTCGAGCGGCTTGCCGCGGTAGCGCGCGACGACCTCGTCGAGCAGCGGCGCGTAGTCGCTGTGCTGCACGGCCTTGACGATCAGCGAGGGGTTGGTCGTCGCGTCGCGCGGCGCGAACTGCGCGAGCAGCCTGAAGTTGCCGGTGTCGGCGACGACGGTGGTGTACTGCCGGAGCTGGTCGAGCTGGTTCATGGCGGACGGTCGGCGACGTGCCCAGGGCGCATTAGAACCCGAGTGCGGCGCCGGTTGTACGGCGCGCGCCGCGGTGGCACGATGGGCCCCCGGTCGGCGCGCGGCGCGCATCGACCGGGCTCACGAAGACCCGAACCAGGAGACCTGCGATGAGTGCGACCCGGGAGCGTCTGCTCTGGATGTACGAGACGATGATCGCGATCCGCGAGTACGAGGAGACGATGGCCCGCGTCTACCTCGAGGGCAAGCTGCCGCCGGCGATCCAGAAGGGCCTGGCCTTCGACATCGGCAGCGGACCGGTGCCCGGCGAGATGCACCTCGCCGCCGGGCAGGAGCCGGTCGCGGTGGGCGTGTGCGCGCACCTGCGCGACGAGGACACCGTCGTCGGCACGCACCGCCCGCACCACTTCGCGATCGCCAAGGGCGTGCCGCTGAACGCGATGACCGCCGAGATGTTCGGCAAGGACACCGGGCTGGGCCACGGCAAGGGCGGGCACATGCACCTGTTCGACCCGGCGCACAAGTTCAGCTGCAGCGGCATCATCGGCGCGAGCCTGCCGCCGGCGTGCGGCGCCGCGCTGGCGGCGAAGAAGCGCGGCAAGGACTGGGTCGCGGTGGCGTTCTTCGGCGAAGGCGCGTCCAACCAGGGCGCGTTCCACGAGGCGCTGAACCTGGCGGCGCTGTGGCGCCTGCCGGTGCTGTTCGTCTGCGAGGACAACAAGTACGGCATCTCGGTCGAGAAGTCCGAGTCGACCTCGGTGCGCTGGGTGTCCGACCGCGCCGCCGGCTACGGCATGCCGGGCGTGCTGGTCGACCGCAACGACGCGCTCGCCGTCTACGAGGCCGCGGGCGCGGCGATCGCGCGCGCGCGCCGCGGCGAGGGCCCGACGTTGCTCGAGGTGCACACCGACCGCTACATGGGCCACTTCCAGGGCGACGCCGAGGTCTACCGCCCGAAGGGCGAGGTCGACGAACTGCGCCGCCACGACCCGATTCCCGCGCTCGGCGAGCACCTGCGCCGCCAGGGCCTGCTCGACGACGCGGCCGACCAGGCGCTGCGCGCACGCGTGAGCGCGCGCATCGCCGAGGCCTACGCGTTCGCGCGCTCGAGCCCGTATCCGCGGCCCGAGGACGCGCTGCGCCACGTCTTCCACTGACTGCGGCCACCGACAGCCACGAGGAGCACGAGATGAGCGAGACACGCAAGCTGACGATGGCCGCCGCGATCGCCGAGGCCATCGGCCAGGAAATGGAACGCGACCCCGAGGTCTTCGCGATGGGCGAGGACATCGGCAAGTACGGTGGCATCTTCGGTGCCACCGGCGGGCTGCTGGCCAGGTTCGGCCGCGACCGCATCATGGACACGCCGATCTCCGAGACCGGCTTCATCGGCGCGGCGATCGGCGCCGCCGCCGAGGGCATGCGCCCGATCGCCGAACTGATGTTCGTCGACTTCTTCGGCGTGTGCATGGACATGATCTACAACCACCTGGCGAAGAACACCTACATGTCCGGCGGCAACGTCAGGCTGCCGGTGGTGCTGATGACGGCCACCGGCGGCGGCTACAACGACGCCGCGCAGCACTCGCAGTGCCTGTGGGGCACCTTCGCGCACGTGCCGGGGCTGAAGGTCGTCGTGCCGTCGAACGCCTACGACGCCAAGGGGCTGATGACGCAGGCCATCCGCGACGACAACCCGGTGCTGTTCATGTACCACAAGGGCATCATGGGTCTGCCGTGGATGGCGTACTTCGAAGGCAGCACCACCGAGGTCCCCGAGGCCAGCTACGCGCTGCCGTTCGGCCAGGCGAAGGTGGTGCGCGAAGGCGCCGACCTGAGCATCGTCGCGCTCAGCCAGATGGTGCACAAGGCGCAGATCGCCGCCGAGCGGCTGGCCGCCCAGGGCGTCAGCGCCGAGGTGATCGACCTGCGCACGCTGGTGCCGCTGGACCGCGCCGCGGTGCTCGCGTCGGTGCGCAAGACCGGCCGGCTGCTGGTCGTCGACGAGGACTACCTGAGCTTCGGGCTGACCGGCGAGATCGCCGCGCTGGTCGCCGAGCACCTCGACAGCGTCGCGCTGAAGGCGCCGGTGAAGCGCCTGGCGGTGCCCGACGTGCCGATCCCGTACAGCCGCCCGCTCGAGCAGTTCGTGATCCCGCAGGTCGACGCGATCGTCGCCGCGGCGACGCAGCTGATGGCGGCGCGCCGTCCGCAGGGGGTCGCGGCATGACCGACGTCTTGCTCGACGCCGCGGCGTGGAAGGACGTCGAAGCCGGCACCGAGGCGCTGCTCGACCAGTGGCTGGTGCGCGAAGGCGACGCGGTGCGCGCCGGCCAGCCGCTGGCACGCGTGGTGCTGGTCAAGGCCACGCTCGACGTGGTGGCGCCGGTCGACGGGCGCGTCGCGGCGATCCTCGTCGAGGCCTCGCAGACCTTCGGCGCCGGGCGGGCGCTGGCGCGCATCGAGCCTTCCGGGTGAGCGGCGGCGACGCCGCACAGGCGGCGTCGGACGCCGCCGCGGAGCAGCGCTGGAACGACGCGGCGCTCGCGCAGCCGGTGGCCGCGCCGGCATGGCGGCTGTGGACCTACGCGCAGCCGGCGGTGGTGCTCGGGCGCTCGCAGCGCGCCTGGGCCGCCGACGCCACGGCGGCGTCCCCGCTCGAGGTCGTCGTGCGCGCGGCCGGTGGCGGCGCGGTGCTGGTCGGGCCGTGGATGATCGGGCTGTCGGCGCTGCTGCCGGCGGCGCACCCGCTGGCCGGCAGCGCGCCGGTGGCGAGCTACCGCTGGCTCGGCGAGGTCATCGCCGATGCGCTGCACGAGGTCGGCGTCGGCGACGCGAAGGCGCTGTCGCCCGAAGCGGTACGCGAGCGGCAGCCCCCGGGCGCGCCGCCCGACTGGGCCTGCTTCGGCGGCCTGTCGCCGTGGGAGGTGGTCGCCGGCGGCGGGCGCAAGCTCGCCGGGTTGGCGCAGGTGCGACGGCGCGCGGGCGTGCTGCTGGTCGCCGGCGTGCTGCTCGACGCACCGCCGTGGCCGCTGCTGTGCCGGGCGCTGCGTCGCGACGACGCCGACGCCGAGCGGTTGCGCTGCACCACCGTCGGCGCCGCGGCGCTGGCCGGCGCGAGCGCCGACGCGCTGCGCGACCGACTGCGTGATGCGCTGGCGCCGCGGCTGGCGCGCACGCTCGGCGGCGACGGGGTCAGCGGACCGCCGGCCCCGGCGGACTGAACAGCAGTCCCTCGCGCGCCGCGTGCGCGAGCGTCGCATCGACCGCGATCGTGCGCGGTCCGTCGAGCTCGAGCGCCACGCGCAGCGGGCAATGCGCATCGAGCTCGATCTCGCGCTCGCCGTCGATCGCCAGCGTGCCGGCGATGGCCGCCAGCGCGTGCGGCGCGCCGGGCAGCAGCCGACGCACCGCCGCGACGGCCACCGGCTGCACGACGCCGGGCAGCAGCGGAGCGAGCAGCGGACGACCGCCGCCGCCCAGGCGCAGGTGCAGCCCCCAGGGGTCGTCGCGCGACACCGGGTGACTCAGCCCGGCGAGCGACGCCAGCCCGATCGTGCCCGGCTCGGCGAACGCGACCCACAGGTCCGTCAGGTCGTCGCCGTCGCTCACCGCGCGCGCGCCGGTGCCGGTCTGGCGCGTCAGCGCGACGTCGACGAGCGCGATCTCGTCGACGCCGGCGCCGCTCACGCGCAGGCGCTTGTGGCGGCGCGTGCCGATCTCGGCGCGCACGCGCCCGGTGGCCACCAGCGCGGTGGCCAGCCCGACCAGCGTCGCCTCGCGCCACTCGGGGAAGGCGTTGTTCGTGCCGGTCGACAGCGTCGCCAGCGGCACCTCGCCGCAGCGCGCGGCCACCGCGCGGTGCGTGCCGTCGCCGCCGAGCACCGCGATCGCGCGCACGCCGCGGGCGACCATCGCCGCCGCGGCGGCGGCGCTGTCTTCGGCGCGGTCGCGCAGCCGCAGGTCGAGCAGCCGCACCGCGGGCATCGGCTGGCCGCGCTGCGCGCGCGCCAGCGCCGCGGCGTCGCGCACGCGTGCGCCGATGCCGGCCGAATCCGGCAGCATCCAGGCCTCGTCGACGCCGAGCGAGCCCAGGGCGCCGAGCAGGCGCAGCACCACGTTGGCCTTCTCGGCGCTCGGGAACACCGAAGCCCAGCCGAGCACGCGCCGCAGGTCGCGGCCCGATGCCGGGTTGGCAATGACACCGACGCACAGGCGGGTTTCGGCCATGGGTGCACCGATCGTAGCCCCGACGGCGGTGTGCGCCGTCCGCCGAGGGCCACGGCGCGCGGGAGACTACACCGTGCGACCGCCGCGCGCCGCGGCGTCCACCGGCGCTGCGGGTGCGGCGTCGGCACCGCCGGCGAGCAGCTCGTCGGCGCCGTACAGGCCGGCCAGTTCGAGCAGCGGCGCCGGCAGCGCGTCGATGCGCAGCGGCCGCCCGACCTGCTGAGCCAGGCGCCGGCACTCGAGCAGCACCGCGATCGCCGAGGTGTCGAACTGGCGCAGCGCCGACGCGTCGACGCGCAGCCCGGCCTTGCCGCCGTCGGCGATCGCCGCGGCGAGCGACTTCAGCGTCGCGGTCGCCTCGCGGTGCGTCAGCGTGGCCGGCAGGCTCAGGTCCATCGGGCTCAGCTCTTCGCCGCCGCGGCCTTGTTGCGCTCGGCCAGGCGAGCGATCAGCCCGTCGATGCCGACCTGCGCAATCTCCTGGTTGAAGCTGGTGCGGTACTGCTGCACCAGCCACACGCCGAGCACGTTGACGTCGTAGATGCGCCAGGTGTCGCCCGCCTTCTCGAGCCGGTAGTCGAGCTGGATCGGGTCGCCGCGGCCGCGCACCTCGGTCTGCACGACCACGTCGGTGTCGGTCGGCGCGGCGCGGAACGGCTTCAGCGCCACCGACTGGTCCTTCACCTCGGCGAGCGCGCCGGCGTAGGTGCGCACCAGCAGCGACTTGAACTCGGCCTGCAGCCGCTCGCGCTGCTCGGGCGTCGCGCTGCGCCAGTGCCGCCCGACCGCCGACGCGGTCATCTTCTGGAAGTTCACGTGCGGCATGACCTTGGTGTCGACCAGCGCGTTGATGCGGCCGATGTCGCCGGACTGGATCGCCGCGTCGGCCTTGACGCTGGCGATCACGTCCTCCGAGAGCTGGCGGATCAGCGCGTCGGCGCCGGCGGCGTGCGCCGCGCCGAGCAGCATCGCCCAGGCCAGCGCGATCGAGCTCAGGAACTTGGTCATCGGGTCGTCCTTCCCATCGTTGGCAGTGCCGTTGGACCGGGCGCGCGCCGGCGCGTTCACTTCGACGCCGGCGGCGGGGCGGGTGCGGCTGCGTCGTCCTCGTAATCTTCGTAATCGAATTCTTCGCCGTCGGCCGGCACGCGGCCGTCGAGCACCAGGCTGCGCCGGCGCTGCAGGTACGCGTCGCGCATGAACTGGTAGCGGTCGAGCGCGATGTCGTCCATCACGCGCCCGGCGTCGAGCAGCGTGCTGCGCCGGTGCACCACGTCGAGCACGGTCAGCCCGGCGCGGTCGGCGGTGTGCTCGAACGCCAGCGCGGCCGACGCGCGCAGGTCCAGCGGCAGCGCCGCGGTCTCGCGCACCGACGACGGCCCGAGGAACGGCAGCACCAGGTACGGGCCCGCCGGCACGCCCCAGCGCCCCAGCGTCTGGCCGAAGTCCTCGCTGCGCCGGTCCAGCCGCGCCTCGGTGGCGATGTCGAGCACGCCGCCGAGGCCGAACACGGTGTTGGTCGCCACGCGCATGCCCATGTGCAGCGCGTCGCCGGGCTTGCCCTGCAGCAGGTGGTTGACGCTCGACCAGGCGTCGGCGACGTTGCCGAAGAAGTTGCCGACCCAGGTGCGCAGCAGCTGCGGCACGGCGTCGCGGTACACGGTGGCCACCGGCTTGACCACCGCGCGGTCGACCGCGTCGTTGAACGCGTACACGCTGCGGTTGAAGCGCTCCCAAGGGTCCTGCGGCGACGGCGGGAGCGGCCGGCCGTCGGCGCCGGCGGGCACGCTGGCGCAGCCGCCGAGCGCCAGCGCCAGCGCGACGGCCGCCGTCGCCGCGCTTCGCCGACCGGCCGACGGGCGCGTGTTCACGGCTTGCCGCCGCCGTCGGCGCCGGACTCGGCGGCGCGGTTGAACAGCACCTGGCCGATCAGGTTCTCGAGCACCACCGCCCCCTGCGTCTGCACGATGCGCTCGCCGGCGCGCAGGTCCTGGTCGTCGCCGCCGGGCTCGATGCCGATGTACTGGTCGCCGAGCAGCCCGGACGTCAGGATCTTCGCCGACGAGTCGCGCGGGAACTTGTAGCGGCTGTCGATGGCCATCGTCACGACACCCTCGTAGGTCTGCGGGTCGAGCGCGATGCCGGTGATGCGCCCGACGGTGACGCCGGCGCTGCGCACCGGCGCACGCGGCTTGAGCCCGCCGATGTTGTCGAAGCGCGCCTGCACGCTGTAGCTGTCGTCGCGGCCGACGAACTGCACCAGGTTCGCCGCCTGCAGCGACAGGAACGCCAGCCCCACCAGCCCCAGCAGCACGAAGCCGCCGACCATCGTCTCGATACCCTTCCTGCCCATCGTCATCGCCTTCCGTTGCGTCTCACGGCGTCGAGAACATCATCGCCGTGAGGATGAAGTCCATGCCCAGCACCGCCAGCGACGAGACCACCACCGTGCGCGTCGTCGCGTAGGCCACGCCTTCGGGCGTGGCTTCGGTCTCGTGGCCCTGGTACAGCGCCACCGCGGTGCAGATGATGCCGAACACGAAGCTCTTCACGACGCCGTTGCCGACGTCGCGCCAGACGTCGACGCTGTTCTGCATGATCGACCAGAAGTTGCCGCCGTCGACGCCGATCAGCCCGACCGCGACCAGCCATGCGCCGAGGATGCCGATCGCCGAGAACAGGATCGCCAGCACCGGCATCGAGATCACGCCGGCCAGGAAACGCGGCGCCAGCACGCGCTCGCGCGGGTCGATGGCCATCATCTCCATCGCGGCGAGCTGCTCGCCGGCCTTCATCAGGCCGATCTCCGCGGTCAGCGACGTGCCGGCGCGGCCGGCGAACAGCAGCGCGGTGACCACCGGGCCGAGCTCGCGCACCAGCGACAGGTTGACGATCAGCCCGAGCGACTCGGTCGCGCCGTAGGTGACCAGCGCGTAGTACATCTGCAGCGCCAGCACGAAGCCCACCGCGAGCCCGGACGCGAGGATGATCACCAGCGACAGATTGCCGATCGCGTGGACCTGCACGACGACCAGCCAGAAGCGGCGCAGCGACGCCGGCAGCGCGCGCAGCAGGTCGACGAAGAAGAACGCCGCGTGGCCGAAGGTGCGCAGCACGTGCAGCGTGCGCGCGCCCAGCGCCTGCAGCAGGTCGCCCAGCGTCGTCAAGGTCAGGCTCCCAGGCCGAGGTCGGCGGCCAGCGGCGGCGCCGGGTAGTGGAATCTGACCGGGCCGTCGGGCTCGCCGCGCACGAACTGGCGCACCTCGGGGTCGGTCGAGTCCATCAGCTGCTTCGGCGTGCCCTGCGCGACGATGCGCCCGCCGGGCGCGGCCATCAGGACCACGTGGTCGCTGATCGCCAAGCACTCGGACACGTCGTGCGAGACGACCAGCGAGGTCGCGCCGGTGGTGTCGTTGAGCTTGCGGATCAGGTTGGCCGCCACGCCCATCGAGATCAGGTCGAGGCCGGCGAACGGCTCGTCGTACATGATCAGCTCGGGGTCGAGCGCGATCGCGCGCGCCAGCGCGATGCGCCGCGCCATGCCGCCCGAGACCTCGGAGATGCGCAGGCCGGCGGCGCCGCGCAGCCCCACCGCGTTGAGCTTCATCAGCACGATGTCGCGCACCAGCGCGTCGGGCAGGTCGGTGTGCTCGCGCAGCGGGAACGCGACGTTGTCGAACACCGTCAGGTCGGTGAACAGCGCGCCGAACTGGAACAGCATGCCCAGCCGGCGGCGCAGCGCGCGCAGCTGCCCGCGGTCGCGCGCGTCGACGACCTCGCCGTCGAACACCACGCGACCGCGGTTGACGCCGTGGATGCCGCCGATCAGACGCAGCAGCGTGGTCTTGCCGCAGCCCGAGCCGCCGAGGATCGCGGTGACCTTGCCGCGCGGGAAGCGCAGCGTGACGTCGTTCAGGATCAGACGGCTGGCGTCGTAGCCGAACGACACATGGTCGATCTCGATGAGGGTGTCGGATTTCAAGCGCTGGGTGGGCGCCGGGCGCCGCCGCGTTGTTCTTGTGCATGCCAAGGTCCGCCGTGCGCGGACCGTGGACGCAAGGGATTCTCGCACGCGCCCCGAATCCCCGCGGGTTTCCCCGGGGGATCGGCGGCGCGGCGACGGCGGTGCCGTGCGGCTGCGGCGGCGCTCAGCGCGGCAGGTCGCTGTGGCCCATCAGGAATTCGTCGACGGCGCGCGCTGCCTGACGGCCCTCGCGGATCGCCCACACGACCAGGCTTTGCCCGCGCCGCATGTCGCCGGCGGCGAACACCTTCGGCACGCTCGTCGCGTAGCCTCCGGCGAAGTCAGTGCTCGCCTTCGCGTTGCCGCGGGCGTCCTTCTCGACGCCGAAGGCGTCGAGCACCGAGCCCACCGGGCCGACGAAACCCATCGCCAGCAGCACCAGGTCGGCCTTCCATTCCTTCTCGGTGCCGGGCACCTCGACCATCTTGCCGCCCTGCCACTGCACGTGCACGGTCTTCAGGCCGACGACGCGGCCCTTGTCCTTGCCGGTGCCGGCGACGAAGGCCTTGGTCGCGATCGCGAACTCGCGCTGGCAGCCCTCCTCGTGGCTCGACGAGGTGCGCAGCTTGTACGGCCAGTACGGCCAGGTCAGCGGCTTGTCCTCGTGCTCGGGGGGCGTCGGCATCAGTTCGAACTGCGTCACGCTGGCCGCGCCGTGACGGTTGCTGGTGCCAACGCAGTCGCTGCCGGTGTCGCCGCCGCCGATCACGATCACGTGCTTGCCGTCGGCGCGGATCTGGCCCTTGACCCTGTCGCCGGCGACGACCTTGTTCTGCTGCGGCAGGAACTCCATCGCGAAGTGCACGCCGTCGAGCTCGCGCCCGGGCACCGGCAGGTCGCGGCTGAGCTCGGCGCCGCCGGCGAGCAGCACGGCGTCGAACTCGGCTTGCAACTGCGCGGGGCTCACCGTCTCCTTCGCCCAGTTCGTGACCTTACTGCCGTCGGGCAGCGCGCCGACGACGACGCCGGTGCGGAAGTTCACGCCCTCGGCGCGCATCTGCTCGACGCGGCGGTCGATGTGCGACTTCTCCATCTTGAAGTCGGGGATGCCGTAGCGCAGCAGGCCCCCGGCGCGGTCGTTCTTCTCGAACACGGTCACGTCGTGCCCGGCGCGCGCGAGCTGCTGCGCCGCCGCCAGCCCCGCAGGCCCCGAGCCGACGACCGCCACCTTGCGGCCCGTCCTCGCCTTCGGCGGCTGCGGCGCGACCCAGCCCTCGGCCCACGCGCGGTCGATGATCGCGTGCTCGATGCTCTTGATGCCCACCGGGTCGTCGTTGACGTTGAGTGTGCACGCCGCTTCGCAGGGCGCCGGGCACACGCGGCCGGTGAACTCGGGGAAGTTGTTCGTCGAGTGCAGCACGTCGGCGGCTCGCTGCCAGTCGCCGCGGTAGACCAGGTCGTTGAAGTCGGGGATGACGTTGTTGACCGGGCAGCCGTGGTTGCAGAACGGCGTGCCGCAGTCCATGCAGCGCGCCGCCTGCACCTTCGCGTCGGGCTCGGCCAGCCCGATGACGAACTCCTTCCACGTCTTCAGCCGCTGCGGCACCGGCTCGTAACCTTCCTCGAGCCGCTCGTATTCCAGGAATCCCGTGATCTTGCCCATCGTCGTTCTCCTGTCGCGGCGTCACTTCGCCGGCACGGGCCGGGCTTCGGTGCCGCGCGCCCTGGCGATCGTCGCGCCGGCTTCGTCGCGCGCGGCGAGTTCGGTGAGCGCGCGCTTGTACTCGTGCGGGAACACCTTGACGAACTTCGCGCGCGACGCGGCCCAGTGGTCGAGGATCTCGCGCGCGCGCAGCGAGCCGGTCCATCGGTGGTGGTCCTCGACGAGCTTGCGCAGCTGCACCTCGTCGGCCTGGCCGCGGTGCAGCGCACCGCCGGCGGCGAGCTGCTCCTCGGCCGTGACGACGCGCTCGAGCGCGACCATCGCGGTGTTGCAGCGCTTCGCGAACTGGCCGTCCTCGTCGTAGACGTAGGCGACGCCGCCGGACATGCCGGCCGCGAAGTTGCGCCCGGTCCTGCCCAGCACCGCCACCGTGCCGCCGGTCATGTACTCGCAGCCGTGGTCGCCGGT
>NZ_DAOKZA010000020.1:0-3498 GCF_035325925.1 Azohydromonas sp.
GCAGCATGTCCGACGCCTCGATGCCCTTCCAGCCGGCGATCGACGAGCCGTCGAACGCGTGGCCTTCGGCGAACTTGTCTTCGCCGAAGGCCGACACGGGCACCGTGACGTGTTGTTCCTTGCCGCGGGTGTCGGTGAAGCGGAAGTCGACGAACTTGACTTCGTTGTCCTTCACCATCTTCATCACGTCGGCGACGGTCTTGGCCATCAGAGATCTCCTAGCGGGACGCTGTGCTGTGGGGTTGGGTTGAGGGGTGTGCGTGCTGGACTCGAGGCGCCGGTCTTTCCCGGTCGCCCAGACTGCGCTTCAATCTAGCAGAAAGCGTGCCCAATCCCGGGGCGCCGGTGTCCGCGAGCACGCACGCCATTGGTGCGCATGTGTGCACTGAAATGGTTCCACATCCACGTCATCAACGCACCAGTTCGGGGCCGAGTTCGGCCCCCAGCGCGTGCAGACCGTCCAGCAGCCGCGCGTACGCCGGTGCGACGACGGACTCGGCGCCCTTCACGCCAAGCTCGATGTGTCTTCCGTGCTGCGGGTGATCAACGCTGGGCAGGCTGAACACGCGCACCCCGGCGTGCTCGCGCTCGACGGCCTCCATCAGCGGCGTCAGCGTCGACTCCATCGTGCCGCGCACGATCACCGACAACTCGCGCTGGCGGTCGCGGCCGTGCAGCGCGGCGTAGCGGTGGTCGAGCAGCCATTCGATCATCGGCCAGGCCATCACCGGGAAACCGGGCATGAAGTGCACGTCGCCGACCGAGAACCCGGGAATCTTGTTGTACGGGTTCGGAACGATCGTCGCGCCGGACGGAAACGCGCCCATGGTCAGGCGGTGCACGTTGTCCGGGCGGTCCGGGTCGAAGGGCACGCCCTGCTCGGCCGCGATGTCGCGCATGCGCTCGACGATCAGCGCGCGCGCCTGCGGGTGCAGTTCCAGCGGCACGCCCAGCGCCGCGGCGGCACACTGGCGCGTGTGGTCGTCGGGGGTCGCTCCGATGCCGCCGCACGAGAACACCGCGTCGCCGCTGGAGAAGGCGTCGCGCAGCACTGCGGTGATGCGCGCCGGGTCGTCGCCGACGTAGCGCGCCCAGGCCAGCGCCAGGCCACGCGCGCCGAGCAGTTCGATGACCTTGGGCAGGTGCTTGTCCTGTCGCTTGCCCGACAGGATCTCGTCGCCGACGATGATCAGTCCGAAGTTCATGGCAGCGCGCGCGGCAGCGCCGTGTCCGCGTCGGGCGGCGGCAGCACGTGGGCAGACGCCGGGGCCGGCTCGGCGGGCAGCACCTCGACCTCGTGCTCGGCGCGCGAGGCCTGCAGCGCGGCCAGCGCGTAGTGGGCGAACCACAGCGCCGTGAACGCGAACACGAGCGTGTACAGCCACACCGACAGCAGCACCAGCAGCGGCGCGAACACCAGCGTGAGCACCCCCATCGCCCACAGCAGCGTCGGCGCTGCGCCCAGGTAGCCCGCGACCAGGCCCATGCCCAGCAGCGGCCAGCGGTGCGCGGCCAGCAGCGCGCGGCGCTCGTCGGCACTGGCGTGCACCGCGAGCACGTCGAAGGCGAGCACGCGGTACGTGAGCCAGCCCCAGATCAGCGGCGGCACCACCAGCACCAGTGGCGGCACGAACCACAGCGGCACACTGGCCGCCAGCAGTGCCAGCGCGAACACGCCCAGGCCCAGCGAGCGCAGCGACGCCCAGACGAGCGACGCGCCGTGCCGTCGCTCGAGCGTCGGGAAGCGCCGCTTCGCGACCAGTGACACCAGCGCTGGCGTCATCAGCGTGGCCACCAGCAGCAGCGCGACGACGACGATCACCGGCACCGCGAGTGCGACGACCACCAGCGGCGCCAAGACCGCGCGCAGCCCGTCGAGGCCGAGCGACTCGAGCCATGCGATCAGCGCGGCGCTGAGCGCCCAGCCGTCGAGCGTCGCACGCACGCCGGCAACCGCGCTCTCCCAGTACTGGTAGCCCAATGCCAGCGTCAGCGCGACGGCGAGCACCAGCGGCAGCAACGACCACAGCACGACGCGCGGGTGCAGGCAGTACGCGGTGGCGCGCCAGAAGGCGTCGAACAGGGCCGGCATGCACGCGAGCATACGTCAGCGCCATCGCGAGTCGCCGGATCGCGGCTTTGTGTCCAGGAGTGACGTCGGGCGACCTCGCGCAGCAACCTGTTGCACTCGCTGCCTTCGATGGGCTGCGACCACGCCGAGCCCGCTTCGACAATGCCGCGATGGACGCATCGACCTGGCTGCATCTGCCCACGCTGCTGCTGCTTTCGGCAGGCGTCGCCTTCGCCACGGCACTGGCGACGACGGCAGCCAGCGTCGGCGCCCCGCTGGCGCGCGGCGCGGGCTGGTGGCTGGGGGGGCAGTGGCTGGTCTTCGCCGGGCTCGCGGTGCTGACGATGACGGTCGGCCACGACGCCGCGGCGGTGATCGGGCTGGTGCTGCTGCTGCCCTGGCCGGTGCTGGTGCTGATGGGGCTGCGGCGCTTCCACGCGCGCCAGCGACCGCGCGGGCACGCCGCCGTCGACGCGGTGGTGCTGGTGCTGGCCGTCGCGGCGGTGCTGGTCGAGGCGGCGCGCGACACCCCGGGAGCGGTGTGGAACGCGGCGATGGCCGCACTGCACGGCTACGCGCTGATCGCCCTGCTCGGCAGCGCGGTGCTGCGCGTAGAGGCTCCGTTGCGCGTGCTGTGCGCCCTGCTCGCGGTGGCCGTGGCCGGGCATGGGGCGCTGGCGCTGGCCACCGGGCTGGACGCGGCCGTGCCGGCTGCGGCGGCGGCTGCGCCGCTGTCGGCGGTGCTGTCCACCGGCATGGGATTCGTCGCGCTGCTGCTCGCGCACGAGCGCACCGTCAGCGAATTGAGGGACTCTCGCCGGCGCCTGCGCTTCCTCGCGAACATCGACATGCTCACGCAGGTGCCGAACCGGCGCCACTTCGGCGAGCTGGCGCGCCGCGTGCTGCAGCGCCACCCGGACCGCACCGCGGCGGTGCTGATGTTCGACATCGACCACTTCAAGCGCATCAACGACGAACTCGGTCACGCGGCAGGCGATCGCGCGCTGCGGCTGGTCGCGCGCTGCGTGCAGGACACGCTGCGCGCCAACGACGTCGCCGGTCGCCACGGCGGTGACGAATTCGTGCTGCTGCTGCCACGCACCGAGCTGCGCGACGCGATGGCCGTGGCCACGCGCATCGTGCACCGCGCGCAGCGTCTAGCCAACGAGCAGGCCGTGCCGCGGCTGTCGCTGAGCTTCGGCGTCGTGCAGTTGCGCGACGACGAGTCGCTCGACGAGGCGTTGCGCCGCGCCGATCAGGCCCTGTACGAGGCCAAGCGTCAGGGCCGCGGTCGCGCGGTCAGTGCCGCGGGCGACGAGCTGCGGCCGGTGTTCGTCGAGAGCCGACGTCTCGGGCTAGCCTGAGGCGTTCACGAGTCCGCGCTCGCGACGCTCGGCCACTGCGGACCCCGGCCTCGCAGAGCTCGG
>NZ_DAOKZA010000020.1:3598-66414 GCF_035325925.1 Azohydromonas sp.
CCCCTTCGGCCCGTCCAAGCCCGCGCAGGCGGGCTCGGAGCCGCGGGCCTCAGCCTTGCAGGCCGCGGCCTCGCAGAGCTCGGCCCCTTCGGCCCGTCCAAGCCCGCGCAGGCGGGCTCGGAGCCGCGGGCCTCAGCCCAGCAGGTTGGCGAGGGTCAGCAGCGCGAGCAGCAGCAGCCACAGCACCACCGAGCGCCAGACCAGCGCGACGACGCTTTGCAGGTGGGCGAGCTGCGGCGACATGCCGGGGGTCGAGCCGGCCGCGCCCTCGGCTTCGGCGCCGGCGCCACGCGTGAAGGTCTTTGAACGGTCGGGTGTGACGCCCGGCGCGGCGCTGCCGCCGAGCTGGACCCCCACCGCACCGGCAGCGGCCGCGAGGATGATTCCCTCGTTGTGGTGCGCCCACAGGCCCGCGTCGCGGCGCCAGCCACCCACCGCCTCCTCGAAGTTGCCGACCACCGCGAAGCCGAAGGCGGTCAGCCGCGCCGGCACATGGTCGATCCAGCTGAACAGCTGCTGCGACAGCGCCTTGAGCTGTTCGTTGACCGGAACATCGAGGGTGCGGCTGCGAAATGCCCAGTAGCGGCTCGCGAACTCGGCCATGCGGTAGAGCACCGCGCCGATCGGCCCCAACCCAAGCGCCGACAGCAGCACGAACCAGAAGAACACGCCGAACACGTGCCGATGTGCGGCCAGCAGCGCGTGCTCCAGCACGTGGCGCAGCAACTCGGCGCGCGGCAGCTCGCTGGCATCCAGGTGCCGCCACTCGGCCAGCAGCGCGCGCGCCGCGGCTTCGTCGCCGCGTTCGAGGTGGTCACGAATGCCGCTGAAGTAGTGGCTGAAAGGCCGGAATCCGAGCGTCACGTACAGCACCGCGACGTCCAGCGCCAGCGTGGCCAGCGAACCGAACGGCCGCAGGGCCAGGTGCGCCACCAGCACCAGCAGCGCCGGCGCGCAGACCGCGATCACCCACACCAGCACCGTGTGGTGCCTGCGGCCGGCGTCGAAGTTGCGCCCGGTCCAGCCGACCCAGGCGATCAGCGCGTGGTGCACCCGGTTGTCGCGCGGCAGCGGCTTGAGCTGCTCGAGCACGAGGGCCAGCACGACGGCAAAGAAGCTCATCCGCGTCGATGATAGCGGCGCGCCTCGCACCGCCCGCGCTAGTCGGCGAGGAAGCGGTACAGGTTGCGCAGCATCGCCGCCGTGGCGCCCCAGATGAAGTAGTGCCGTTCGCCGCCCGGTGGCAGCCACGGCATCGACAGGAACTGGCGGCGCACACCGGCAAGCTCGAAGGCGTGGCGGCGGTGGTGAGCCGGCGTCATCAGGAACGACAGCGGCACCTCGAACACCTCGGCGACCTCGAACGGATCCGGCGCCAGCGCGAAGCCCGGGCGAATCAGCGCGACGACCGGAGTCACCTGGTAGCCGGTGATCGTCGTGTACACCGGCAGGCGGCCGACCACCTCGACCTGGGTGCGCGCCAGGCCGACCTCTTCCTCGGCCTCGCGCAGCGCCGCGGCGACGGCGTCGGCGTCGGCCCGCTCCTGCCGCCCGCCGGGAAAGCTGATCTGGCCCGCGTGGTCACGCAGGTGGTCGGTGCGCCGGGTCAGCAGCACCGACAGGCCATGGTCGTGTTCCACCAGCGGCACGAGCACCGCCGCCGGCGACGGCGCGTGCGTGAGTAACTCGCGTGCGTCACCGGCGAGCTCGGGCTGCCAGTCGCGCGGCGCGGCGAAGCGCTCGCGCAGCGCCGACGGCAGCAGGCGCTGGGCCGGCACCGGCGCCAGATGCGCGTCGGTGCCGACGACCGGCACCGACTCGGGATCGAGGATGCGCGCAAACGCAGCGCCGCGCGGCCCCGGCGCGCGCGATCCTTCGTCGTGGCCGGACATGCTGGGAACGCCCGCGCGTGAATCCATAGCCGCGTGGGCGAGGCGGCCGAGGGCCCGGCCCGGGGTCAGGCCAGCTTTTCCTTGATGCGCGCCGACTTGCCGCTGCGCTCGCGCAGGTAGTACAGCTTGGCGCGACGCACGTCCCCGCGGCGCTTGACCTCGATGCCGGCGATCAGCGGGCTGTACAGCTGGAACGTGCGCTCGACGCCCTCGCCGCTGGAGATCTTGCGCACGATGAAGCTGCTGTTCAGCCCGCGGTTGCGCTTGGCGATCACCACGCCTTCGTAGGCCTGCACGCGCTTGCGTGTGCCTTCGACGACGTTGACGCTGACCACCACCGTGTCGCCGGGGGCGAAGGCGGGGATGGTCTTGTTCAGGCGAGCGATTTCTTCCTGCTCGAGGGTGGCGATCAGATCCATGGGTTCTCCGAGACGATCGTGCGGGCGCGGTGGGGAAGTAAGGTGGCGGTCATCGCGCCGGCGCCGGTGGCTGCCGGCAGGCGCTGGCCGCGGTAGTCGCCCCGCAGAGGATCGGAAAGCCTGCCATTATAGGCCGACAGACGCGAGAAAGCGCTCGTCGTCGGCGTCGAGGTGCCCCTGCGCTCGGGCGGCGGCGATCAGGTCCGGCCGGCGGCGCGCCGTCAGTTCGAGCGCGCGTTCGCGCCGCCAGCGTGCGACGCGGGCATGGTGGCCCGACAGCAGCACTTCGGGCACAACGCGGTCACCCTGGTCGGTGTGCAGCACCTCGGGACGCGTGTACTGCGGCCCTTCGAGCAGTCCCCCTTCGACGTCGAAGCTGTCTTGCACGTGCGACCGTGCGTCGTGCAGCACGCCAGGCTGCAGCCGGGCGACGGCGTCGAGCAGCGCGAGCGCCGGCAACTCGCCGCCCGACAGCACGAAGTCGCCCAGGCTGATCTCGAGGTCGACCTCGGCGTCGACGAAGCGCTGGTCGACGCCTTCGTAGCGGCCGCACAGCAGCACCGCACCGGGTCCGTCAGCGAGGCAGCGCACCAGCGCCTGGTCGAGCCGGCGTCCGGTGGGCGTGAAGTGCACCAGCGGCGCCGGGGCGGCCTCGCCGCGGTCGGCGCGCACGTCGGCCAGCGCCCGCAGCAGGGGCACGGCGCGCATGACCATGCCGGGCCCGCCGCCGAACGGGCGGTCGTCGACACGGCGGTACCGCCCTTCGCCGTAGTCGCGCAATGGCCACAACCGCACCTGCACCGGCCCGCCGGCATCGAAGGCGCGACGCGTAACGCCCAGCGACAGATGCGGCGCGAACAATTGAGGAAACAGCGTGATGACGTCGAAGCGCATGCGGCGCGCGATCGCAACGTCAGAAGTCGCCCGACCAGTCGACACCGATGCGCCGCGCGACCAGGTCGACGTCGTCGACGTAGGCGGCGACGAACGGGATCAGGCGCTCGTCGGCGTCCGGTGCGTCCGGACGCACCTGCAGCACCGCGTGGGGTCCGAGGTCCATCAGCCCGTCGACCCGACCCAGGTCGACGCCCTCGCGGTTGACCACGCGGCAGCCGATCAGATCGACCCAGTAGTACTCGCCGGCGCCGGGTTTCGGGAAGCTGGCACGCGAAACGAACACCCGTGCGCCGCGCAATGCCTGCGCGGCATCGCGGTCGCCGATGCCTTCAGCGCCGGCGACGATCGCGTCACCCTGTGCGCGCGCCGACGTGATGCGCAGCTGCGGCACGGTCGCCGCGCCGGGCCCTTCGGCGGGGCGCAGGAACCAGCGCCGACACGACAGCAGCACCTGCGGGGTGGCGGCGTGCGGCTGCACGCGCAGTGCCCCTTTCACGCCCCACGCACCGGCGATGCGGCCGACCTCGACCGCATCGCTCGGAAAGCCATCGCTGCCCGCGTCGTGCGGCACGTCCATCGTGCGCGGACCGCGGGCGCGCCGGCTGTCAGGCGGCGCTGGCCTTGGCCTGTTCGACCAGGCGCGCCACCGTGGGCGACAGCTGCGCGCCGACACCGGTCCAGTAACCGATGCGGTCCATCGCCACGCGCAGCCCCTGTTCGCCACCGGCGGCCACCGGGTTGTAGAAGCCCACGCGCTCGATGAAGCGGCCGTCGCGGCGCGAGCGTGCGTCGGCGACGACGATGTTGAAGAACGGGCGCTTCTTCGCGCCGCCACGTGCCAGTCGGATGACGACCATGTGAGTTGACCTCGATGCGTTCGATGCGTCCGCCGCGCCAGGAGACACGCAGGCCAGGCGGATCTGACCGCGAGCGGCGCACAGCCGGCACGCGGAGGGCTACGGTGTCGTAGATACGCCGCCGCTGCCGCTCGATGTCACTCTCGCGAAGGCGTGGCCGCCACCGAAACCGCTCATTATAAACTCGCGCGCCTTGCCGACACCTGCACCGCCGATGCCTGCCCTCTTGATCCGTCCCAGCGTCGACGGCGACGTCGACGCGATCGCGGCCATCTACGCGCACCACGTGCTCCACGGCAGCGGCACCTTCGAGACCGAGGCGCCCGACCCGATCGAAATGCGGCGACGCCGCGACGACGTGCACGCCAAGGGGCTGCCGTGGCTGGTTGCCGACGATGGCGGCGTGGTCGTCGGCTACGCGTACGCCAACCACTTCCGCCCGCGCCACGCCTACCGCTATTGCCTCGAAGACTCGATCTACCTTCGTCCCGACGCCGCGGGGCGCGGCGTCGGGCGAGCCCTGCTCGCCGAGCTGATCGCGCGGTGCACCGCAGCCGGAGCGCGGCAGGTGCTGGCGTTGATCGGCGATAGCGCCAATCTGGCGTCGATCGGACTGCACCGCGCCTGCGGCTTCGTGTCCTGCGGCCGGATCGACGCCGCGGGCTGGAAGTTCGGCCGCTGGATCGACGTCGTGCTGATGCAGCGCCCGCTCGGCGACGGTGCGCGCAGCCACCCGGGCGAGGCCGCGTGAGCGAGGTGACGCACCGCCGCTCGAAGACGCTGGCGACCTGGGTCGCGGTGGTCGGCGGCACCCTGGGCCTGCACCGCTTCTACCTGTACGGGTTCCGAGACGTGCTCGGCTGGCTGCATCCGCTGCCCACGCTGCTCGGGTTGTGGGGCCTCGAACGCGTCGAGGTCTTCGGCCACGACGACCGCGTCGCCTGGCTGCTGCTGCCGCTGCTCGGGCTGATGGTGTCGCTGGCGATGCTCAGCGCGATCGTCTACGGCCTGACACCCGACGAGAAGTGGGCGGCGCGCCACCACCCCGGCGAGCCGCCACAGCGCACCGGCTGGGGCCCGGTGCTCGGTGTGATTGTCGCGCTGATGGTCGGCGCGGCGGCGCTGATGAGCACGATCGCGTTCGGCGGCCAGCGCTTCTTCGAGTGGCAGGCCGAGCAGGCACGCTCGATCGCCCGCTGATCCACCCTCATCCGGGCAGACGTTCGACGTCCTGCCCGGACACGGCCGCCAGCAGCGTGCGTGCCGCGCCGCGCCCGGGCACCTCGGCGTCGGGCCAGACGTCGACCAGCGGCGCGAGCACGAACGCACGACGGTGCATGCGCGGGTGCGGCACCTGCAGGCCCGGCTCGTCGATCACCGCGCGTCCGTACAGCAGCAGGTCGAGGTCGAGCCGGCGCGGCGCGTTGCGGTACGGCCGCTCACGACCGTGCGCCTGCTCGACCGCGTGCAGTTGCCCGAGCAGTTGCGAAGCCGGCAGCGTGGTCTCGACGACCGCGACCGCGTTGGCGTAGTCGGGGCCGTCGGCGTCCTGCGGCGCGCTGCGGTATGTCGGCGACAGGCGCAGGCCGGCGACGCCGGGCAGCCGCGCGATCGCGTCGGCCGCGGCGAGCAGCGTGGCGCGTGCGTCGCCGAGGTTCGCCCCCAGCCCGATCGCCGCGCGCGTCATCGCACCGGCGTCGTCCCACCGCCGGCGGCGTCGGGCTGCCCTGCTTGTCCTCCGGCGGCCGGCTTGCGGCGTCGACGGCGACGACGCTTCGGTGCCGCAGCGGCGTCGCTGCCGCACTCGGGCGCGTCGGCCGGCGCATGGGCCACCGGCGCGTTCGACGTCGCCGGCTTCGACCGCGCGGCACGACGCGGTGCACCGCGCACCGCTGCCAGCAGCGCCTCGCGCTCCTCGACCGTCCCCAGCGCATAGTCCTCCCACCACTCGGCCAGTTCGGCGTCGACCTCGCCGACGTCGGCGCGCAGGCGCAGGAAGTCGTAGCCCGCGCGAAAGCGCGGCTGCTCGACCAGCGACGCCGCGGTGTTGGCCGCGCGGCGCTCGAAGCGCGGCTGCATCATCCAGACCTCGCGCATGTCGGCGGCCAGCTTGCCGCGGCCGGACACGTCGCCGATGCGCGCGTCGAACACCGCGTCGATGGCCTGCTGCAGGGCAGGCACCGGGTGCTCGCCTTCGGTGCGCCGCTGCGCCCAGCGCGCCTGCACGTCGTGCCACAGCAAGCACGCGAGCAGGAAGCTGGGCGCCACCGCGCGGCCCTCGGCGACGCGCCGGTCGGTGTCTTCGAGCGCGAGGCGGATGAACGCCTGACGGCGCTCGTGCGCCTGGTCGAGCAGCGCGGCGTCGAGGATCGGGAACACGCCGGGCACCAGGCCGTGGCGGCGCAGTTCCTCGACGCTGCGCAGCGCGTGGCCGGTCTGCAGCAGCTTGAACATCTCGTCGAACAGCCGCGACGCCGGCACACCGGCCAGCAGCGGCACCATGCCGGCGATCGGCGCGCGCGTGCGCGGCTCGATCTCGAAGCCCAGCTTGGCCGCGAAACGCACGACGCGCACGATGCGCACCGGGTCCTCGCGGTAGCGCTGCGCCGCGTCGCCGATCATTCGCAGCACGCGCTGGCGCACGTCGGCCAGGCCGCCGTGGTAGTCGACGACGATCTGCGTCGTCGGGTCGTAGTACATCGCGTTGATCGTGAAGTCGCGCCGCGCCGCGTCCTCGACCTGCGGGCCCCAGACGTTGTCGCGCAGCACGCGCCCGCTGGCGTCGACCGCGTGGTGCTTGTCGGCCAGCGCCGCCCGCGAGGTCTTCTCGCCGCCCTCGAGCGCCTCGGCGACGGCGGGGTCGAGGTACGCGCGAAAGGTCGAGACCTCGATCACCTCGTGGTCGCGGCCGCGGCCGAAGATCACGTGCACGATGCGGAAGCGCCGCCCGATGATGAAGGCGCGGCGAAACAGCGCCTTGACCTGCTCGGGCGTCGCGTCGGTGGCGACGTCGAAGTCCTTCGGCCGCACGCCGATCAGCAGGTCGCGCACCGCGCCGCCGACGATGTACGCCGCGTGGCCGGCGTCCTGCAGCGCGCGCACCACCTTCAGCGCGCGCTCGTCGACCAGGTGCGGGTCGATGCCGTGCTCCGCCGCCGGCACTTCGACGCGGCGGCCGAGCGGGATCACCGGCGCCGGTGGGTCGGCCGGCGTCGCGGGCGCGCGCTTGCCGAGCAGCTTGTCGATGAATTTCTTGATCATGCGAAGAGGTTCAGGACGTGCCAGCCGCGTTCCTGCGCGATCGCGGCCAGCGCCGGCGTCGGGTTGGTGGCCACCGGGCGGCTGGCGCGCTCGAGCAGCGGCAGGTCGTTGGTGGAGTCGCTGTAGAAGCTGACCTCGTCGAACTCGCCCCAGCGGCGGCCCAGTCCGGCGAGCCAGTCGTCGACGCGGCGCACCTTGCCTTCGCGAAACGACGGGACGCCGCGCACGCGCCCGGTGACGGCGCCCGTGGCGTCGCGTTCGAGTTCGACGGCGATCAGGTGCTCGACGCCGAACGCGGCGGCGATCGGTGCGGTGACGAACTCGTTGGTCGCGGTGACGATGGCGATCAGGTCGCCTGCGTCGCGGTGCCGGCGCACCAGCGCAAGCGCAGCGTCGTGCAGTTGCGGCGCGACGACCTCCTGCATGAAGCGCTCGCGCGCCGCCAGCGACTCGTCCGGCGGCCGGGCGCGCCAGGCCGAGGTCGCGAAGTCGACGTAGGCGTCGATGTCCAGGCACCCAGCGAGGTAGTCGGCGTAGAAGTTGTCGTTGCGCGCACGCCAGGCCACGCCGTCGGCCCAGCCGATGGCCACCATGAACTCGCCGAACGCGTGGTCCGAATCGACCGGCAGCAGCGTGCCATCGAGGTCGAACAGCGCCAGCCTCATCGTGGCACCTCGCCGGCGTCGGCCAGCACGCGCCGCAGCAGCGGCAGCGTGACGCCGCCGCGCTTCTCGACCCAGGCGTAGTCGTCGAGCCGGTCGAGCCAGTGCACCAGGTGCTTCATGTCGCGGCTGAACCTCGTGAGCAGGTAGTCGATGACCTCGTCACCCAGCGCGATGCCACGCTGCTGCGCGTGCCGGCGCAGCGCCGTGCGCGCCTCGGCGTCGGACAGCGGCTGCAGCGCAAACACCGGCCCCCACCCCAGGCGGGTGCGTAGGTCGTCGCGCAGCGGCAGGTCGACCGGCGGCGCGCGGCCGGCCGCGGCAACCGGCACACCCGCACCCGACGCCTCGACGAACAGCGTGAACGCGGCGTGCTGTCGTTCGGCGTCGAGCGCCTGGCAGTCGTCGATCAGCACCAGGGTCGCCGACGCACCGAGCGTCCACGGCAACGGCGACGCAGCGTCGAAACCCGTGGCGCCATCGCCGTGCGCGTCGGCCAGCGCACGCAGCAGGTGCGTCTTGCCGCAGCCCGCCGGCCCCCACAGGTACACCGGCGCCGACCGTGCACTGGGGCGTGCGAGTTGCCGCAGGACGTGCAGCGCCGCCGCGTTGGCCCCGGGCACGAAGTTCTCGAGGGTCGGACGCGGCGCGGTGCCGATCGGCAGCGGGATCTGCTTCATCGCGGGCGCCGCGCTCATCCGGTGAACAGCGGGCTGTCGACGTACAGGCGGCGCAGGCGGCGCAGCGCGACCAGCCCGACCGCGCTGACCGGCAACGCCACGAGCACGCCGACGAAGCCGAACAGGTGGCCGAACGCGAGCAGCGCGAAGATCACCGCTAGCGGGTTCAGCCCGATGCGCTCGCCGACCATGTACGGCGTGAGCAGGAAGCTCTCGACGAGCTGGCCGAGGCCGTAGACCACCGCGACGGCGGCGACGCCGTACCAGCTGGCGAACTGCAGCAGCCCGGCGAGCAGCGCCATCGCCAGCCCGAGCCCGAAACCGAGGTACGGGATGAATACCGCCAGTCCGGTGAACACGCCCACGGGCAGCGCCAAGTCGAAGCCGAACAGCGCCAGGCCGGCGCTGTAGTAGACGGCCAGGATCAGCATCACGAGCAGCTGGCCGCGCAAGTACTGGCCAAGCACCGCGTCGCACTCGTCGAGAAAGCCGATGGTGCGCTCGCGCAGGCGCGGCGGGATCAGCGCCTGCAGGCGCTGCACCAGGTGCGGCCAGTCCATCAGCAGGAAGAACAGCACGACCGGGATCAGGACGGCATTGCCGATCACGGTCAGCAGGAAGCTGCCACCGATGCGCGCCGATTCCAGCACCGTCGCGGCCCAGTCCTCGACGCGCCCCTCGAACAGGCGCGCGGCCAGGTCCTTCGCGCTCGCCGCGTCGAGGCTGAAGTCGAAGCCGTGCTGCGCCAGCCACGGCGAGACATGCTCGTTGAAGCGCGCGGCCAGCAGCGGCAACTGCTCGCGCAGCAGCGGCACCTCCTTGGTGATCACCGGCACCATCAGCAGCAGCAGCGCAAGCACCGCGACCACGGCCAGCGTCTCCACCAGCAACACCGCCAGCACGCGCGGCCAGCGCCGACGCGCCAGCGCCTCGACCAGCGGGTGAAGTGCGTAGGCCAGCACCGCACCGACGATGAACGGCATCAGCACCGGCGCGAGCAGCCACAGCAGCGCCACGGCCAAGGCGGCCAGCGCGATCCAGCTCAGGGTCTGACGGCGGAACGGGGTACGGGTCATCGGGGGCGATGCGGGCGTCGCGCCGGACGCGGCGGCCACCGGTCGGTGCACGGCGCGTGCGGCCAGGCGCACGCCGGCGCGGATTGTAGGGGCCGGCCTGCAAGCCGGGCGGGCCGTGGCCTGATCAGTGCAGCCGGGGCTGACCCAGTCGACGCAGCTCGAGCAGGCGTTCGCGCAGCGCCGTGGCGTCGTCGGCGCGCGCGCGCTGCCGCAGGTAGATCTCCAGATCGTCGGCCGCTTCGCTGTGGCGGCCCAGCTCGGCGAGCACCAGTGCGCGGTCGCGGCGCTCCTCCCAGGCCTGCGGCAGCAGCACCACCAGCCGCTGCTGCACCGCCAGCAGGCGCGGCCAATCCTCGGCGGTGCGGTGGATCTCCTTGAGGTTGCGCAGCATGCGCGCGACCACCTCGCGCGGCGGCGCTGCCTGCAGGAACAGCCCCAGCGGAACCTCGTCGTCGCCGACCAGACCGTGCTGCCGACGGTACGGCGCGAGCCGCTCGTCCAGTTCCTCGCGCGACAGCGAGCGCCCGCTGAACGGGTCGATGATCACCTCGCCGCGTGGCAGCCGCAGCTTGACCAGGAAGTGCCCGGGAAACGACACGCCACGCGCCACCAGGCCGACCTGCGTGGCCAGTTCGACGTACAGCACCGCGAGCGTGATCGGGATGCCGCGGCGGCGCGCGAGCACGTCGTTGACGTAGCTGTTGCGCGCGTCGTAGTAGTCGTTGAGGTTGCCGGCGAAGCCGAGCTCGTGGAAGAAGTAGCGGTTGAGCAGGCGCAGCCGCTGCAGCGGCGGCGCGTCGGCCGGCAGGCGGCGGCGCAAGCGCTCCGCCAGCGCGTCGACCTCGGCCAGCACGGCCTGCGGATCGAGCTGCGGGTACTCGTCCTGGGCGATCGACACGGCGGCCTCGAACAGCGCAAAGCCCTCGTCGTCGGCGACCAGGCTGGCGAAGTAGGCCAGCGGCGTCACCTCGAAGCGCATCGGCTTGCTCATCGAAGACAGTCTATGCGCGAACCCGGCCGGCGTCAGCCGCGGCGCACGAACTGCCGCAGCCGCAACCCGCCGGCGGCGAGCGCGGCGAAGTACAGCAGCGCGACCCCGCCGAGCACCAGTGCCATCGCGCCGGCACGCTGCCAGGGCTGCGCGCGCAGGCCGATCCAGTCGATGCCCTGCGCCGCCCAGACGAGGGCCAAGGTCAGCACCGCGGTGGCCCCGACGACGCGCAGCGTGAACCCCCCCCAGCCCGGCGCCGGCTGGTACAGGCCGCGTCGGCGCAGCCCGACGTACAGCCAGCCGGCGTTGACCAGCGCGCCCAACCCGATCGACAGCGCCAGGCCGGCGTGGCCGAACAGCGGCACGAACACCGCGTTCATCGCCTGCGTGGCCGCCAGCACCACCACCGCGATCTTCACCGGCGTGCGGATGTCCTGCTGCGCGTAGAACCCTGGCGCCAGCACCTTGACCGCAATCAGCCCGAGCAACCCGACGCCGTAGCCGCGCAGCGCCCACACCGTCTGCGCGACGTCGTGCGCGGAGAACCGACCGTAGTGGTAGAGCACGGCAACGAGCGCCTGCGGGAACACGATCAGCGCTGCCGCACAGGGCAACGCGAGCATCAGCACCAGACGCAGGCCCCAGTCGAGCATCCCCGAGTAGGCGCCGAGGTCGTCACGCGCCTGCGCCGCCGAAAGCTGCGGCAGCAGCACCACGCCGAGCGCGACGCCGAGCAGCGCGGTCGGGAACTCCATCAGGCGGTCGGCATAGGTGAGCCACGACACCGCGCCGACGCCCACGTGCGACGCGATCTGCGTGTTGATCAGCAACGACAGCTGCGCCACCGACACGCCCAGCAGCGCCGGTGCCATCTGCCGCAGCACACGGCGCACGCCCGGGTGGTGCCAGGCGGCACGCAGGCGCGACGGCGCCAGTCCGAAGCGCGGCACGACGCCGATGCGCCGCAGCGCCGGCCACTGCACGGCCAGCTGCAGCAGGCCACCGGCCATGACGCCGACGGCCATGGCGTGGATCGGCACCAGCCCCCAGGCGGCGAAGCGCGGGGCGAGCCACCACGCAGCGGCGATCATCGACAGGTTCAGCAGCACGGGCGTGACCGCCGGCACCGCGAAGCGCTTCCAGGTGTTGAGGATGCCCGCGCACAGCGCGACCAGCGACATGCAGGCGATGTACGGGAACATCAGCCGCGTCATCACCACCGCGTCGTCGAACTGCGACAGGCCGGCGGCCATCAGCCACACCAGCAGCGGCGCCCCGGCGACGCCGACGACCACGGTGGCCAGCAGCGCCCACAGCAGCACGGTGCCCACCGCATCGACGAGCGCGTGCGTCGCGGCGTCGCCGTCGCGCGCCCGCACGGCGGCCAGGATCGGCACGAACGCCTGCGAGAACGCCCCCTCGGCGAACAGCCGGCGCAGCAGGTTCGGGATGCGGAACGCGACGTTGAACGCGTCGGTGGCCGCGCTGGCGCCGAAGCTGGCCGCGATCAGCTGTTCGCGCACCAGGCCGGTGACGCGCGACGCCAGCGTGAGCAGGGAGACGGTGGAGGCGGCCTTGAGCAGGTTCATCGCGGGCGCCGCGGCGTTCGGGGCGGAGGCGGCGGCCGGCGCGAAGGCCGGGTGCGGCGCGCGATTATAGGAAGCGGCCCGGTCCCTGCGCCGTGCCTGCAGGCCGTTGCGGCAGTGCGTGCTAGAATGCGCGGCTTTCCACCCCGGAACCCCTTACAGCATGGCCACATCGTCCCGCGCCAAGAAGAGAACCGTCCGCATCGCGTCGGGCCGCAAGCGCGCGCGCCAGAACGTGAAGCTCAACGCGGCCAACACCGCGCTGCGTTCGAAGTTCCGCACCGTCGTGAAGAACGTGCAGAAGGCTGTCGCCGCCGGCGACAAGGCCAAGGCCACCGAATTGTTCCAGCACGCGCAGAGCGTGATCGACTCGGTGGCGGACAAGGGCATCTTCCACAAGAACAAGGCTGCCCGCCACAAGAGCCGCCTGGCCGCGAAGGTCAAGGCGCTGGCGACGGCTGCCGCCTGATCCGGACACCGGGTGGAACGACGAAGGGCCTGCACTGCAGGCCCTTCGCCATTTCGGGCACGCGGCGTCAGTCGGGTGGCTCGTCGGGCAGCAGGCAGGCCTCGACGGTCTGCAGTTCGTTGTCGCGGGCGAAGTTCAGCACGAAGTCCCACGCCATCGGCTCGACCGCGCGCAGCGCCTCGCTGACGATCACGCACTTCACGCCGTTGATGACGCGCGGCACGCACAGCGGCGAGTAGCCGATGTGCGCGCCGACGCCGGTGCGTGCGCCGCCCGGACGGAACGGCGACATGACGCCGCACAGCCGCTCGGCCCAGTCGCTGGGGCGGAAGGTGCGCCCGTCGCGGGTCACGCCCTGGATGAAGATCTGGCGGGGTTTGGCGGCGGGCAGCGGCATCGGTCGTCGGTGGCCGCAGGCCCGGCAGAGGGACGTCGCGGCGGGGCGTATTGTGCGCGCGAAGTATTGCGCTGCAGCATGGCGCGAGGCTGACGGCGTGTGCCGCGACACCGTCCTCTAGAATCGACTTCGGTCGGCACGGCATCCCGCCGGGGTGAGGTGGCCGGCCGTTGTCGTTAATGGAGCGCCGCCGATGACCGCCTCGCCGCTGATGAACACCTACGGCCGCCTGCCGATCGCGCTGTCGCACGGCCGCGGCTGCCGCGTGTGGGACACCGACGGCCGCGAGTACCTCGACGCGCTGGGCGGCATCGCGGTCAACACGCTCGGCCACGCGCACCCGCGGCTGGTGGGCGCGCTGCAGGACCAGGTCGCCAAGCTGATCCACACGTCCAACTACTACCGCGTGCCGCTGCAGGAGCAACTGGCGGCGAAGCTGGTCGAGATCTCGGGACTGACCAACGTCTTCTTCTGCAACAGCGGCCTCGAAGCCAACGAGGGCGCGCTGAAGATCGCGCGCAAGTTCGGCCACGACAAGGGCATCGATCGGCCGGAGATCGTCGTCTACGAGAAGGCCTTCCACGGCCGCTCGATCGCGACGCTGTCGGCCACCGGCAACCCCAAGGTGCAGGCCGGCTTCGGACCGCTGGTCGAGGGCTTCGTGCGCGTGCCGCTGAACGACCTCGCCGCCGTCGACGAGGTCGCGCGCTCGCGGCCGAACGTGGTCGCGGTGTTCCTCGAGACGATCCAGGGCGAAGGCGGCATCAACCCGGCGCGCTGGGAGTACCTGCAGGGCCTGCGCGCGCTGTGCGACCGCCACGACTGGCTGCTGATGCTCGACGAGGTGCAGTGCGGCATCGGCCGCACCGGCAAGTGGTTCGCGCACCAGTGGGCCGGCATCCGGCCCGACGTGATGCCGCTGGCCAAGGGCCTCGGCTCGGGCGTGCCGGTGGGTGCGATCGTCTGCGGCGAGCGCGCGGCAGGCGTGCTGCAGCCGGGCAACCACGGCACCACGTTCGGCGGCAACCCGCTGGCGATGCGCGCCGGCGTCGAGACCCTGCGCGTGATGGAAGACGACGGTCTGCTCGACAACGCCGCGTGCGTCGGCGCGGCACTGAAGGCCGGGCTCGAGCGCGGACTCGCCGGCGTGACCGGCGTCGTCGAGATCCGCGGCCAGGGGCTGATGCTCGGCATCGAGCTCGACCGCCCCTGCGGCGCGCTGCTGACGCAGGCGATGGAAGCCGGCCTGCTGATCAGCGTCACCGCCGACCGCGTGATCCGCCTGGTGCCGCCGTTGATCATGAACGCCGACGAGGCGGCGCAGGTGGTCGAGCGGCTGTGCCCGCTGATCGAGGCGTTCGTCGCGACGCCCCGGCCATGAAACCCGGCTCGACCCTGATGAAGCACTACCTGCAGTTCAAGGACCTGCGCGTCGAGGAGTACGCCTACCTGCTCGAGCGCA
Organism: Azohydromonas sp.; assembly: GCF_035325925.1. Classification (NCBI taxonomy): domain Bacteria; kingdom Pseudomonadati; phylum Pseudomonadota; class Betaproteobacteria; order Burkholderiales; family Sphaerotilaceae; genus Azohydromonas; species Azohydromonas sp. Next base: position 18,248 of record NZ_DAOKZA010000020.1, read on the forward strand.
CGCGCATCATCAAGACGCGCTTCAAGAACTACGAGAAGTACCAGCCGCTGGCGGATCGCACGCTGGCGATGATCTTCGAGAAGGCCAGCACGCGCACGCGCGTGAGCTTCGAGGCCGGCATGTACCAGATGGGCGGCTCGGTGGTGCACCTGACCACCGGCGACAGCCAGCTCGGCCGCGCCGAGCCGATCGAGGACAGCGCGCGCGTGATCAGCCGCATGGTCGACCTGGTGATGATCCGCACCTACGAGCAGGCCAAGCTCGAGCGCTTCGCGGCGTACTCGCGGGTGCCGGTGATCAACGGGCTGACGAACGAGTTCCACCCCTGCCAGATCCTCGCCGACGTCTACACCTACATCGAGCACCGCGGCCCGATCCGGGGCAAGGTCGTGGCCTGGGTCGGCGACGGCAACAACATGGCCAACACCTGGCTGCAGGCCGCCGAGATCCTGGGTTTCACGGTGCACGTCAGCACGCCGCGCGGCTACGAGGTCGACCCCGCGCTGGCCGGCATCACCGACCGCGGCTGCTACAGAGTCTTCAAGGACCCGATGGACGCCTGCCGCGACGCCCACCTGGTGACCACCGACGTGTGGACCAGCATGGGTTTCGAGGCCGAGAACGAGGCGCGGCAGAAGGCCTTCGCCGACTGGTGCGTCGACGCCGAGATGATGGCCGTCGCGCAGCCCGACGCGCTGTTCATGCACTGCCTTCCGGCCCACCGCGGCGAGGAGGTCACGGCCGAGGTCATCGACGGGGCGCAGTCGGTCGTCTGGGACGAGGCCGAGAACCGCATGCACGTGCAGAAGGCGCTGATGGAGTACCTGCTGCTCGGGCGCATCGGCTGAGCCGCGGTTCGCGGGCCTCGGCGGCGTTCCGTGCTGTCGAGGAGAGCGAGCCCCGCCCCGACGTGGCCCGCAAGCGCGTGGCGTCCCGGGTCGCCCGTCCTGTGGTGGTCAGTCGACCAGGCGGATCTCGACGCGCCGGGCGTGTTCGGCGGTGCCGTCGCCGGTGGTCGACTCGGGGCGGCGCAGCAGCACCTGGTCGGCGAGCGCGCCGCCCGCGCGCAGCGCGTCGCGCACCGCCAGCGCGCGCTGCCTGGCCAGTTCGGCGTTGGCCGCGGGGTCCCCGCTGGCATCGTGAAAACCCGACAGCATCAGCCGGCGCGTCGGCGTCGCCGCCAGCGCCTGCAACGCCTGACCCACGGGTACGTGCGCATCGGCAGGCAGGTCGGCCTGGCCGACCGCGAAGTACAGCGTGGCCACCAGTTCGCCGCCGAGCGGCGCGTCGACCAGCGCGTCGGCGTCGGACGCCTGCGACGCCGTCCCCGCCGGTGCGGCCGCCGCGGCCGCGGCGGGCTTGCCGTGCATGTGGCGCAGCACGACGCCGCCGACGATGCCGACGAGCACGAAGAACAGCACCCCGATCACGACCCACAGGCCAATGCGCGTGCCTTCGTCTTCCTGTTCGAACATGGTGTCTTTCGCTCTGCCGCGTGGCGGCCCGACGGGGAAATTCGACGGGGCGCGATTCTAGCCACCGCCGTGTCGCGGCCGCGAGACAATCGCCGGCCCCGACACTGCAACGACGAGGAAGCGGCGTGACTCCATCGATGGCCTGGACGATCCTGTTGCTGGCCGGCCTGCTCGAGGTGGTGTGGGCGATCGGGCTGAAGTACACGGCGGGCTTCACGCGGCCGCTGCCGACGCTGGTCACTGTCGCCGCGATGGTCGCCAGCGTCGCGCTGCTCGGGCTGGCGATGAAGTCGCTGCCGGTGGGCACCGCGTACGCGGTGTGGGTCGGCGTCGGCGCGGTGGGCACGGTGGTCCTGGGCATCGTGCTGTTCGGCGACCCGGTCAATCTCGTGCGCATGGTCAGCGTCGCGCTGATCGTTGCCGGCATCGTCGGGCTCAAGCTCGCGCCCGCATGAGCGCGCCGGGCCGCTCCCAAGCGCTCATCCGGCAGTGCGCAGCGCGGAGGGCCGTGCCATGAGCGCAGCGCCGGCGGCCCTTGCGGTCACAATGGGGGACGGCGGCGCCCCCGGTCGTCGAACCGTCCACTGACTAGAGGAAGACCCGCTGCATGGCCAAGCCCAACTACTCGTTCGAGAAGCGACAACGCGAACTGGCCAAGAAGAAGAAGAAGGAAGAGAAGGAAGCCGAGAAGCGCGCGCGCAAGGCGGCGGGCGCCGGCGGAGAAGGCGCGGCGGACGACGCCGCCGACACCGGTGACGACGACGGCGGCGACCGCCCCGACGCCCCCGACGCCGGCCAGACCGGCGCCGATCGCCTCGAAGGCGGCGACGTCGAGCGCCAGGGCGGCTGAACGCCGCGCGGCTTTCGCCGGTTCAGCCGAACCGGCCGTGCAGGCGCCAGCCGCCGCCATCGCCTGCGGCCAGCGGCAGCCGCGTGCGGCAGATCCACACCAACACCCCGTCGGCAGTCTGCGCGACGAAGCAGTCGCGCGCCACCGGCGTACCCTGCTCCCACCAGCCGGCTTCGATGCGCTCGGGGCCGGCCAGCAGTTGCAGCGGTGCGCCGTCGAGCCAGGGCACGCCGCCGCGCTCGGGCAGCGGCAGCGGCTCGGGACACAGCCACGACGGGTGGTGAAGAGCCGGCATCGCGGCCGGCGCGGCGGCGTCGGCCTGTGCCGCGAGCGCGCGCGTGGCGTGCTCCGGCCGGTGGTCGGCCACCGCCTCGAGCCGCTGCACGCCCTCGTCGCCCAGGCGTGCACGCAGGCGCTCGAGTAGGCGCACCAACCCTTCGCGCTCGCCGGCGCGGGTCGGGAACAGCTCGCCGCTGGGCGGCGTGCCCGGCACCAGCTGCTGGCAGTGCAGCCGCAGTTCGAGCGTCGGCGCGGGCAGCGTGGTGCGGGCCAGGTGCTCGCGCAGCAGCGTGCGCAGATGGTCGGCGTCGGCGCTCGGCGTGGCCAGCGCGACGTCGAGCGCAGTGTGCGCCGGCTGATCGCGATCGCGGTGGCGCGGCTCGTGCAGCATGCACAACGTGAAGCCGGCCACGCGCGCGTGCTGCGCCTGCGCCCAGGCCACCAGCCGCGCGAGCAGCACGTCGGCGGCGTGCAGCAGCTGTTCGCTGCCATCGGCGCGCGTGGCGAGCTCGAGCCGTGCGTCGAAGCGCGGCGGCAGCGTGACCCATTCGCGCGGGTCGGGGCGCTCGCCGCGGGCGCGGTCGACCTCGTCGAGCAGCGCTTCGCCGAAGCGCCGCGACAGCCCCGCGCGCGGCAGTGCGCGCAAGTCGGCCAGCGTCGCCAGCCCCATGCCCTGCAGCGTCGCCGCGTGCGCGCGCGCGGCGCCGAGCAGCGCCAGCGGCGCCGCGTCGAGCAGTGCACGCAGCGCCGCCATGTCGTGCGCGTGCGGGCCCCGCGCCGGGTCGTCGCGCCAGCGTGCGAGCAGCGCGGCGCCGGCAGCGGTCGGCGCGGCGGCCACCTGCACCCGATGACCGAGCGGTGCCAGCGCCTGGCGCAGCCGCTGCACCAGGCGCTGCAGGCCACCGAACAGGCGCAGGCTGGCGCCCACCTCGAGCAGCACCAGCGCGTCGGCGGCATCGAGTGCAACCGACGGCGTGAACGCCAGCGCCGCGTGCGCGACCGCCGTCAGCGCCTGCGCGTCGCGCCGGGCGCAAGCCTGGCCCAGCCGCAGCTCGGGGGCCAGCGCGAGCGCGGTGGCGCGCCGCAGCCCCGGCTCGATGCCGCGCGCGCGCGCCGCCTCGTTCGCCGCCGCGATGCGCTGCGCGCCGAGCAGCGCCAGCGGCTGCGCGGCGGCGTCAGCGGGCAGGCTGGCCGCGAACGCCTCGAGCGACAGCTGCGGCAGGTGCAGGGCCAGCCACTGCATGTCCCACGCCCTGCGACTTTTCAGGCGACGACGCTGTCGGCGTCGCCGACGCGAACGGCGGCTGCGGAACCCGCGCCCGGCACGACGCGCCGCTGCGCCGCCCGCGACCGTGCCGCCGGCGACAGCACCGGCGGCAGTGCGAGCTGCAGCGTGTGCTGCAGCGGTGCTGCGCGGCGCTTGAGCACGCGCAGCGCGAGCCGGTCGGCACCACCGGCGGCCAGCAGCAGCCGCAGCGGCGCCGGGCTGGGTTGCCGGCACGCGTCGACCTCGCGCAGCACGAAGGCCGGGCCGTCGTGCGCCTGCGCCGCCAGCTGCAGGCGGCGCAGCGTGTCGGCACGCAGCCGCTGCGGCAGCCACGCGAGCACCGCTCCGACATGGCCGCTGCGCAGCGCCTGCTCGAGCGCCCACAGCGTGTCGGCGGCCGGCAGCCGCGCACGCGCGCGGCCACGTGCGCCGTCGCGGCTGCGCACCAGCACCAGCCGCTCGGTGGCGATGCCCAGCGCACGCAAGGTCCAGGCGCAGGGCACGGCCGGTGGGTCGAACCAGACCAGGCTGCGTCCGGCGGCGCCGACCGCGGCCAGCGCCGGCGCGAGCAGCCGCAGTTCGCCGATGCCGGGTTGCGGCAGCAGCAGCTCGGTCAACGCCCGCGCCGGCCAGCCGCCACCGGGCAGTTCGGCGTCGAGCGCAGCGAACCCGGTGGGCAGCGCCGCGCCGTCATGCCGACCGAGCTGGTGCGCGCGCCACAGCGCCGGGTGCAGCGCCTCGGGCGCACACGCCGCAGCGCCCGACGCGGCCACGGCCGGGGGGATGAGGTTGGAGATCGACAGCACCAGAATACTGTAAATTCATACAGTATTCCAGGCAAGTCATCCCCCGGCGTCGGCGTCCAGGCCCACCACCGGGATCAGCCGAGCGCGCGCCGCAGCGCCGCGGCGCACAGCGCCACCGCGGTGTTCGCCTCGTCGATCACGCGCCCCATCGTGATGAAGCCGTGGATCTGGCGTTCGAAGCACACGTACTGCGCCGGCGTGCCGGCACCCGACAGCGCGTCGGCGTACTGCCGGCCCTCGTCGCGCAGCGGGTCGAATCCGGCGGTGAGCACCAGCGCCGGCGGCAGCCGCCCGTGATCGTCGGCCAGCAGCGGCGAGGCGCGCGCGTCGGTCCACTGTGCCGCGTCGGCAATGTAGTGATCGCGGTAGAACGCGATGCTGTCGGCGGTCAGCAGGTAACCCTGGCCATTGCTCGTGTGCGACGGTGCGACCGCACGCATGTCGGTGGCCGGGTAGATCAGCAGTTGGAACGCCGGCAGCGCCTCGCCGGCGTCGCGCAGCACCAGGCACACCACCGCGGCCAGGTTGCCGCCGGCGCTGTCGCCGCCCACCGCCAGCCGCCGCGGGTCGACGCCCAGCGACGCCGCCTGCGCGCGCACCCAGCGCGTGGCCGCCACGCAGTCGTCGACCGCGGCGGGGAACGGGTGCTCGGGGCCCATGCGGTAGTCGACCGCGACCACCGCGCAGCCGCCGGCGTTGGCCAGTTCGCGGCACAGCACGTCGTGCGTATCGAGGTCACCGATGGTCCAGCCGCCGCCGTGGAAGTACACCAGCACCGGCAGCACCGCACCCGGCACACTGCCCGCCGGGCGATACAGGCGCAGCGGGGTCGGCCCGTGCGGACCGTCGGCGTGCAGGTCGCGCGACTGCGCCACCGGCGGCGGGTCGGGCTGCGTGAAGAAGCGGCGCTCGCGGTAGTAGCGGCGCGCCTCGGCGGGCGCCAGCGTGTGCACCGGCGGGATCGCGCGCTCGACGAGCAGGTCGAGCAGCGCGCGGGCTTGGGGGTCGAGCATGGGGTCGGGAGCGGAATCGGCGGGCAGCCGCAGTGTAGGTGCCGCCCCGCCGGGTTCGGCGATGATCGCGCCGATGCCTGCCGACCACCGCGCCTGCCCCTGCGGCAGCACCCTGCCCTATGCACGCTGCTGCGGCCGCTGGCACGCCGGCGCCGAGCGGCTGCGAGCCCCCGACGCCGAGGTGCTGATGCGCTCGCGCTACAGCGCCTACGTGCTCGGCCTGACCGACTACCTGCGCGACACCTGGCACCCGCGCACGCGTCCGCCGACGATCGCACCCGGCGAACCGGGCCTCAAGTGGCTCGGGCTCGAGGTGCGCCGCCACGAGCGCACCGACGCCGACCACGCCTGCGTCGAGTTCGTCGCGCGCAGCCGGCTGCACGGCCGTGCGCACCGCCTGCACGAGACGAGCCGCTTCGAACGCGATGCCGACGGACGCTGGCTCTACGTCGACGGCGACCTGCACCGAAGCGCGGCGCCGGATGCGCTCAGGCGAATTCCTGCCGCACCGCCGGCGACATCAGTCGACGGATGATCCACACCAGCAGCGCGCAGGCGCCGAGCGTGACGACGACGGCCATCACGCGCGCCGCCGTGACGAAGCCGCCGAACACGTCGGCCGCCTGCGGCGGCAGCGGCGCGCCACGCAGTGTGCTGTCGACCACCGACTGCACCACCTCGTGCTGGATCCACAGGCCCATCAGGTTGGCCGCCACGGCGAGCACCAGCAGGCCGATGAACGCGCGTCGCGCCCAGTCCAGGCGCAGCAGCAGGCCCGCCGCGGTGGCCAGCGTCGCCAGCGACAGCGCCAGCCCGGCGCCGACGACCCACGGCAGGTAGCCCATCAGCAGCCCGGTGACCAGCGGCAGCGGCTGGCGCTGCACCGCCGCGTGCGCTCCCGCCATCGAGGCGACCTCGGCGTTCTGCAGCAGCGCCGACACGCTGGCCAGCGCGGCCAGCACGATGAACACCCAGGCGGTGACCGTGACGAACCGTGATCGCGCTCCGACGTTGAGGGTCTGGGTCATGGCGGCGACTCCTGCTGGGGCCGCCCGATGATGCGTGGCGGCCGTGACAGGGATTTTTCGGCTCGCCACGGCCCGCGTCAGTCCCTCGGATGGGTGAAAAGCCCCCGCCGCGTGCGTTATGCCGCGCGCGCCGTGGTCGCATCGACCCGGGCGCAGCCTGCGCACACGCGGCTTAGACTCGCCCCATCCCCATCGCCACCGGACTGCTGCCATGGACCACCGTCGCGCCCCGCACCCGGCCGACCTCGACGTCGACGGCTTCGCCCGGCGCCTGCGCCGCAACCGCTTGCGCCGACGCGACACGCTGTGGCTGTTCGGCGCGGCCACCGCGGTGCCCGCGCTGTCGGGTTGCGCCACGTCGCCGGTCACCGGCGAGACCATCCTCGCCGGCATGACGCCCGAGCAGGAGCGCGCCGTCGACCGGCAGCACGCGCCGCACCAGTTCTCGCAGGACCTCGGCGCGGTGCAGGACGCGGGGATCAACGCCTACGTCGCCGAGGTCGGGTCGCAGCTGCACGCCAACGTGCACCGTCGCGACATGCCCTACAGCTATCGTGTGCTGAACGCGAACTACGTCAACGCCTACACCTTCCCGGGCGGCGCGATGGGCGTCACGCGCGGCATCGTCGCCGAGCTCGACGACGAATCCGAGCTCGCCGCGCTGCTCGGCCACGAACTCGGCCACGTGAACGCGCGCCACGCCGCGCAGCGGCAGGGGCAGGCGCTGCTGGCGCAGGTGGCGGTGGTCGGACTCACCGTGGGCGCGGTCGCGGCCGACTCCGACTGGGCGCCGCTGATCGGCCTGGGCGGACAGATCGGCGCCAGCGCGCTGCTGGCCAGCTACTCGCGCGACAACGAGCGCGAGGCCGATGCGCTCGGGCAGGAGTACATGGTGCGCGCCGGCTACCCGGCGCAGGGCATGGTCGGGCTGCACCGGCTGCTGGTCGAGCAGCACGAGCGCGCGCCGGGGCTGCTCGAGACGATGTTCTCGTCGCACCCGATGAGCCGCGAACGCATGGACACCGCGCAGCGCCTGGCGCAGACGCGCTTCGCGGCCAGCGGCGGCGCGGCGACGCGGCGCGAGCGCTTCATGGACCGCACCGCCGCGCTGCGTGCGCTCAAGCCGGCGATCCAGGCCTGCCAGGCCGGCGAGACGGCGATGGCGAAGAAGGACCTGAACGCCGCGCAGGACCGCTTCGCCGCCGCGCTGCGCCACGCGCCGCGCGACTACGCGGCCAACCTGCGCATGGCGCAGTGCCTGCAGGCGCAGCGCAAGCCGGCCGAGGCGCGCCGCTACGCCGATGCGGCACGCCGCATCTACCCCGAGGAGGCGCAGGCGATGAAGCTGGCCGCCACGCTCAAGCTCGGCGCCGGCGAACCGGCGGCGGCTTTCGACGACCTGCAGCGTTACGACCGCGCGCTGCCGGGCGACCCGGGCATCACCTTCCTGAAAGGCGTCGCGCTCGAGGGCATGGGCAACCAGCGCGCGTCGGCCGAGCACTACGCGGGTTACCTGCGCGTCACGCAGCAGGGGCAGGCAGCGCAGTACGCGGCGTCGCGGCTGCGCAGTTGGGGCTACCTGCGCTGAGCCTGTGGCGCGGCCTTGGCGTCGCCGACGGCGTCGGCCGCGTGCTCGTACCGGCGGCAAGCTCCAGAGCCGCGGCGTCAGCGCGTCCGTCACGACGCCGACGCAGCCGAAGGGAATCGCCGCGCCAGCGAGCATCGGGTTGAGCAGCCCAAAGTACCGCGAGCGAGATGCCCACCGCGTTGTGGGCGAAAGGCCAGGAACGGGTTCTGATCGATCTTGCGACAGGCGCGCCGGGTGATGTCGATCGCCGCGGCCACCAGCGCCGGGTCGCTGCGTATCAGCCTCACGCCTGCTGCGTGCATCCCCACGTCGGTGGCGGTGCTTGTCGCGATGCCGACGTGGGCGGCTGCCAGTGCCGGCGAGCCGATGGCGCCGTCGCCGCCACGCTCGAACTCGTCGGACAACGCCGCCCTGTGCCCCGGGAACACCGCGACGTCGACGCCGTCGATGCCCAGCACACGATCGGCCGCGGCGGTGTTGCCACCTTTGTCGCCGATGTCCATCACCGCCATCACGCCGACGCCGTGAAAGGCCTCGACGGCGTCGCTCGCCGAACGCTTCAGCGTGCCGCCGAAGGTCAGCTGGCCCAGCAGCCTGGGCGCGGCCGCCGCCTTGGCAAGCCACGACACCGTGCGGCCCCCGGCCTGCGGTTCGTCAGCGCGCCCCTCCAGCGTCGACGGGTACACATCAAGCTCGCTCATGAACGAGTGCGACCTAGCCGCGGGTCGCGCCTCTGCACCTTCGCCGCTGTGCCGCGCCGGGCGACGGCACGCGGGTCGCTGGCAGAGAGGCGCGGTCGCGAACGCCACCTTGGCGGTCGCGAGCACCGCCTTCGGCAGTGGGCTTTCGCTGCCACGCTGGACCGCCGCGCCCGCCGCCAGCGCGCGCTGCGGTCGCCGACGGCGAACTTCGCGGCGACGAGTCGCGGCCGGCCCTCGGTCAGCGCCCCGGTCTTGTCGAAGGCGAAGGCGACCGTGCCGAGGCGGTGTGCGACCTCGAGCGCCTCGACGTCCTTGATCAGGATGCCGTGGCGCGCGGCTGCACCGGTGCCCGGCATGATCGCCGCCGGTGTCACCGGACCTGGCGCGCAGCGGCGGTCGATCCCGCGCACGGCCACGGCGTTCAGGCTGACCCACCTCCAGTCGCCGGTCGCGACGCCCCAGCCGGACCCCAGGGTCGTGGCAAGGTCAAGCGGCTGCTGCAGTTCACCCCTCGCTGCGAACGGCGACGTGAGGCGCGAGCGCAACTTCGCTCGCGCAGATGCACCATGTGGTGCAGGCCGGCAGTGCCCTGCGTCCGGGCTTTGCATCGACGGCGGCACGACCGGTGCGGATGCTGGACGCTTCTTGGCCGCGGCGGCGACTCGCCAGCCACGGCCGTGTCTGGCCTACCTGGGCGCCAAGGTGCGGCCGCCCGTCGTGGCCGACAGGATCACCGAGACCGCTTCGGCGTCGGGCAGAAAACGAGCACCCAGCGCGCGCTGCAGCGCCACGATCCGCTGCTGCTGACTCGTCAAGGCCGCAGACAGACCGATCTCGGACTGCTGCGCAGAGCGTTCGGCGTCGAGCAGTTCGAGCAGGTCGGTTCCTCCAGCTTCGTAACGCTTGCGCGCGAGTTGCTCGGCAACGACCGCTTGGCGCGCGCGCTCCTGTAGCAGGGCCAGCCGAAACTGACCCTGCCGCACCTGGGCGAGCGCGCTCTCGACTTCCTCGGTGGCGAGCAGCACGCGCTGCCGATAGGCCAGAAGGGCTTCGCGCTCGCCGGCCTGCGCGACATGCAGCCGCGCGTTGATGCGGGCGTGGTCGAACAGCGGCAGTGACAGTGTCGGTGCGGCAAACCAAGAGACGGCGCCGGCCGCCCCGATCCCCGACACGGACCCTGCCACGACGCCGAGCACGCCTGCGATCGACAAACGGGGCATGAACTCGGCCCGCACCGCTTCGACGTCGAGGGCCAGGGCACGCAAGCGCGCCTCGGCGGCTTGCAGGTCCGGACGTTGCGCTGCCCACTGCGCAGGTTCGGGCAGACGCAACGCCACCGGGCGCGGCGACGTGTCAGCCGCCGAAGGTGCGTCGTAGCCCGACGGCGACACACCCAGCAGGACCGCCAGTCGATGACCCGAAACGGCCAGTGCCGCCTCGAGCGCCGGCAGTTCGGCCTCGGCCCCCGCGAGCGCGGCGCGGGCACGTGCCTCGTCGAGCGGCGCCGAATAGCCTGCCGCCACGCGGCGCAGCACCAGGTCCAGCGTTTCGCGGCGGTTGTCGACCACCCGGCGCGCCAGTGCGACCTGCGTGCGCGTGCCATTCAGCGCGAACCACGCCTGGGCGATCTCGGCGCCGATGGCCAGGCGCATCGCCGCGGCATCGGCCTCGACCGCCTGCGCGCGGGCATCCGCCGCCTGCGCGGCATGGCGCAGCCGGCCGAACAGATCGACTTCCCACGACAGGCTCGCGCCGGCGGAAACGCTCTCGCTGCGCCGGTCGTCGGCCGACGCACCGGGCGCCTCGAAGCGGCTGAGCTGCTGCGCTCGCGCCCCGAGGCCCACGCCACCGGACGGCCCGCGCTCGGCCTGCGCCCCGGCGACAAGGGCGCGCGAGCGCTGCACACGCTCGGCGGCCTGCCGCAGGTCCAGGTTGGCCTCGAGGCCGCGGCGCACCAGCACGTCGAGCACCGGGTCGTCGAACACGGCCCACCAGTCGGGCTGGGCCACGTGGCCGGGCGCGAGGCCCTGCCCCTGGGCGAAGCTCGGCGCCACCTCGGCCGACGTCACCTGGAGCGGCGTCGCCGTGCCGCAGGCCGCCAGCAAGGCGGCCAGCGCGACAGCGGTCAGGCTCGTCTTGATCATGTCCATCTCCTCATTGCACCGTGGCCAGCGCGGCCGCGCGGCGCGCACGGCGCCGCTGCAGCAGCACGTAGAACATCGGCGTGAACAGCAGGCCGGCCACGGTGACGGCCAGCATCCCGGCGAACACCGCCACGCCGACCGCCTGCCGCATCTCGGCGCCGGCCCCGCTGGCGAACACCAGCGGCAGCACGCCCATCACGAAGGCCAGCGAGGTCATCAGGATCGGGCGCAGCCGCAGCCGGGCCGCCTCGACCACGGCCTCCACTGCGTTGGCGCCCTCCTGCTGGCGGCGGCGTGCGAACTCGACGATCAGGATCGCGTTCTTCGTCGCCAGCCCCACCAGCACCACCAGGCCCACCTGCGTGAACAGGTTGTTGTCGCCGCCGGCCAGCCACACGCCGCCCAGGGCGCCCAGGATCACGGTCGGCACGATCGCCAGCACCGCCAGCGGCAGGCCCCAGCTCCCGTAGGCCGCGGCCAGCAGCAGGAAGGCCAGGGCGACCGCGAGAGGGAACACCCACAGGCCGCTGGATCCCTCCTGGATCTGCTGGTAGCTCAGGTCGGTCCACTCGTGGTCGAAGCCCTCGGGCAGGTGCCGCGCGAGGATGGCCTCCATCGCCGCCACCGCCTCGCCCGAGCTGACGCCCGGCGCCGGCATGCCCGACAGATCGGCCGACGCGAAGCCGTTGTAGCGGCCCACCGGGTCGGGGCCGGTGGTCGGATGGCTCGTCACCAGCGCCGCCAGCGGCACCATCTGCCCCTGCGTATTGCGCGTCCACAGCCGGTCCAGCGCGGTGGCGTCGGCACGGAAGGGTGCGTCGGCCTGCACGTTGACCTGCCAGGCGCGGCCCAGGAAGTTGAAGTCGTTCACGTACAGCGAGCCCAGGTAGACCTGCAGCGACTGATAGATCGATTCCAGCGGCACGCCCATCGCGAGCGCCTTCTCGCGGTCGACGTTCAGTGCCAGTTGCGGCACGCCGACCTGGTAGCCGGAGAACAGGCCGACCAGGCGCGGGTCCTTGGCGGCCTCGGCCATCACCGCGCCGAGGGCGGCGTTGAGCGACTCGTGGCCCTGCTGGCGGCGGTCCCGGATCTGCAGCTTGAAGCCACCGGCCTGGCCCAGGCCGGGCACCGGCGGCGGCGGGAACATCGCGACAAAGCCCTCGTCGATGCCCTGGAACCGGCCGTTCAGCGCGCCGGCGATGGCGCCGGCGGCCAGGCTCGCGTCCTTGCGCTGCTCGAACGGGTCGAGCATCGTGAAGATCACGGCGGCGTTCGGGCTGTTGACGAAGCCGTTGATGGAGATGCCAGGGAAGGCGACCACGCTCTCGACGCCGGCTTGCGCCAGCGCGATCTCGGTCACGCGCTTCGTCACCGCCTCGGTGCGGTCCAGCGACGCCCCCGGCGGCAGCTGCACGATGCCGACCAGGTAGTACTTGTCCTGGGCCGGCACGAAGCCCGACGGCACGGTCTTGAAGCTCCACACCGCGCCAGCCACCAGCACGGCGTACAGCACCAAGAGGCGCAGGCCCCGCTGCACGCCGGTGCGTGTGAGCACGCCGTAGCGTTCCGATGCGCGCTCGAAGGCGCGGTTGAACCCGCCGAAGAAACGCTGCAGCGCACCGTGGCCGCCCGTGGCGTGCGGCTTGAGCCACATCGCCGCCAGCGCCGGGCTCGGCGTCAGCGAGTTGATGGCCGACAGCACGGTGGAGATCGCGATCGTCAGCGCGAACTGCCGGTAGAACTGGCCGGACAGCCCGCCCATGAACGCGGTCGGGATGAACACCGCGGCGAGCACGGCGGTGATCACGAGGATCGGTCCGGTCACCTCCTGCATCGCGGTCAGCGCCGCCTCGCGCGGCTTCAGGCCCCGCGCGAGGTGACGCTCGACGTTCTCGACGACGACGATCGCGTCGTCCACGACGATGCCGATCGACAGCACGAGGCCGAACAGGCTCAGCGTGTTCAGCGTGAAGCCGGCCGCGTGCATCACCGCGAGCGTGCCGATCAGCGACACCGGCACCGCCGCGATCGGGATCAGCGACGCGCGCCAGCTCTGCAGGAACAGCAGGACGACGAGCACGACCAGGACCATCGCCTCGGCCAGCGTCTGCACCACGTTCCGGATTGACGCCTTGACGAACAGCGTCGGGTCGTAGGCGATGCGGTGCTCGATGTCCTGCGGGAAGCCCTGCTGCAGCTTCTTCATTTCGGCGCGCACCGCGGCGGCCACCTCGACGGCGCTGGCCGCCGGGTCCTGCACGATCTGGATGCCGACGGCGGGCTGGCCGTCGAGCAGGCTGCGCAGCGAATACGAGCTGGCGCCGAGCTCGGCGCGGGCCACGTCCTTCAGCCGCAGCTGCTCGCCATTCGCGCCGCTCTTCAGCACGATGTCGCCGAAGGCCTCGGGCGAGGTCAGGCGCCCGGCCACCGTCAGCGGCAGCTGGTGCGCGCTGCGCGCGTCGGGCTGCTGGCCGACCGAGCCGGCGGCCACCTGCAGGTTCTGCGCGCGGATCGCGTCGACGACATCGCCGGCCACCAGGCCGCGCGCGGCCATGCGGTCGGGGTCGAGCCACACGCGCAGGCTGTAGTCGCCCGCGCCCCAGACCACGACCTTGCTGACCCCCGGCACGCGCAGCAGCGCGTCGCGCACCTGCAGCTGGGCGAAGTTGGACAGATGCAGCAGGTCGTAGCGGCCCTGCGGCGAGTGCAGGTGAACGACCATCAGCATGTCGGGCGCGACGCTTTCGCTGACCACGCCGAGCTTCTGCACCTCGGCCGGCAGGCGCGGCAGCGCACGCGCGACGCGGTTCTGCGTGTCGGTCTCGGCGCGTGCCGGGTCGGTGTCGGCCGAGAAGGTCAGCGTCAGCAGGTAGCGGCCGTCGCCGCTGGCGTTCGAGCCCATGTACTGCAGGCCCGGCAGGCCGGTGAGCTCGGTCTCCAGCGGCGTGGCCACGGTGTCGGCGATCACCTGTGGGTTGGCGCCGGGGTACGCCGCGCGCACCTGCACGGTGGTCGGCATCACGTTGGGGTACTCGGTCAGCGGCAGCTTGCCCATGGCGAGCAGGCCGGCCAGCAGCAGCACCAGCGACAGCACGATCGCGACGATCGGGCGGTCGACGAAGAGTCTCGCAAGTCGGTTCATGGCAATGCGCTCCGCGGGGGACTAGGAACGGTCGGGCGCGGGGCCCTGCGGCGTCTGCGCGGCCGCGGCGTCGGCCGACTGCGGCTGCACCGTCATGCCCGGGCGCACGCGCATCAGGCCGGAGACGATCACCCGCTCGCCGGCCTGGAGGCCCTCGGTGACGATGCGCTCGCTGCCCTGCGCGGCACCGATGCCGACCGGGCGGTACTCGACCTGGCCCGCCGCATCGACCACCAGCACGAAGCGGCGGCCCTGGTCGGTGCCGATGGCCTTGTCCGGCACCAGCAGCGCCGGCTGCGCGGCGCCGCTGGTGACCTGGGCGCGCACGTATTGCCCCGGCATCAGTCCGGCCACCGGCGCATCGATGCGGGCGCGCAGACGGACGGTGCCGGTCGCAGCGTCGATCGAGTGGTTGCTGAAGTCGATGGGCGCCAGCGCGAGCTCACGCTGGCCGCTGGCGTCGAAGACGCGTGCCTTCCATCCCTTCGCGCCGCGGGACTCGGCCAGGCGCTGCAGCAGGTCGCGGTCGGCCACGTCGATGTGCACGTGCGGCGGGGCGACGCTGACCAGCGTGGTCAGTGCGGTCCCCGTCGCACCGGCCGCGACGACATTGCCGGCGGTTACCAGGGCGCGGCCGACACGGCCGTCGATGGGCGCACGCACGACCGTGAAGTCGCGCTCCAGCTGCGCGGTCTGAACCGCGGCCTCGGCCGCCGCCCGGCGGGCCTGGGCCTCGGCATGCGCCGCGGTGCGGCGCTCGAGTTCCTCGGCGGCGATGGCGCGGTCGGCGTGCAGCGCACGCGCGCGCTCGGCCTCGCCGCTGGTGAGCGACTCGCGGGCCTTCGCAAGCTGCAGCTCGGCGCGTGCACGCGCCAGCGCCGCGTCGTACGGCCGTGGGTCGATCTGGAACAGGGGCTGGCCGGCGCGCACCACGTCGCCTTCCCGGAACAGCACGCCGTCGATCGGCCCGGCCACTCGCGCCCGCAGTTCGACCTGCTGGGCAGCCTCGACACGTGCCACTTGGGTCGACCCGGCATCCACGGTGGTGGCGCGCACGGCTACGACCGGGACCGACGGCGCCGAAGGTGCGGCGACGGTGGCGGCCTGGACATCGGGCACCGCGGGCTGGCACGCCACGAGCACGGCAGCTGCCGCGACGGCAATGGCAGCGACAGCCAGCGTGCCGGAGAAGCTGCGCTGGCGCGAGTTTGAGCTTGTCATGTCGGGCTCCTGAAGGTGGAATGCCGGGATGCTGCGAATTGACGCAATGGCAAGGTCAAGGCCCCGCGTGCCATCGACGAAGTGGTCGCCGCCGCCTGTCGGCGCCGGCCTGCCCTTGACGCCATGACAGCGCGAAGACACCCACGGCAGAGCATCGAAAGCAGCATGACGCCTGCCCCGAGGACCGGCTCCGACGTTCGACCGCCTCGAAACGCACGGCGCGGCGCGCACGGTTGAGCGGTCCGTGCACGCCGTGTCGCGGCCCTTGGTCTCCGAACTTCGCGGGGTCCGCGAAGGCGGCGCGCCGGTCGTCGAGTGCGAAGCATCCATCGGGTACTCCTTGCGCCCGTGGGCCGGCCGCATGACGACGAGTTTGCGTCGACGGCACGGCGCGCACGCGACGATCCGGTCCCGGATCACGCTCGCAGGCGACCCGCGGGCGTCCCCGCGTGGCAGCCTGGAGGACGACCAAAACGGACAGCGTGGCGACACTTTCGGACAAAAATGCAGGCGATGCGCAGGATCGTTCTCACCGGTGTGCCGCCGTTCGAGGTTCAAGACCTTGCCGGCCCACTGGAGGTGTTCGCCCAGTGCGACTACGAGATCGAACTGGTATCGCCGGAGCGCGATGGCTCGACAGCCATCAATCGGGGGCTGCGAGTCACCGGCGGCACCGACTTCCGCAGATTCGATCGTCCCATCGACACGCTCTGGGTGGTGGGCGGGCCGGAGGCTCCCTCGGGCCGTTACGACCCGGTCTACCTGCGCTGGCTGAAGGAGATGTCGTCGCAAGCGCGTCGCGTCGGCGCCAGTTGCCTCGGCACGTTCATCCTCGCCGCATCGGGTGTGCTGGAAGGCCGGCGCGCGGTCACGCACTGGCAGTGGTGCGATCACCTCGCCGAGCGCTACCCGCGCATCGAGCTCGTGCGCGGTTCGATCTTCGTGAAGGACGGCCACATCTACACGTCCGCCGGCATCACCACCGGCATCGACCTCGCTCTGCTCTTTGTCGAAGAGGACTTCGGGCCGCGCAAGGCGCTGACGATCGCGCAGTGGCTCGTGCTCTTCGTGCGGCGGACCGGGAGCTACTCGCAGATCAGCAAGCTGCTCGCCCTTCAATCCAGTGCGATCAAGCCCTTCGACGACCTGGAGAACTGGATCTTCGAGCACCTTGCCGAAGACATCAGCGTCGAGCGCATGGCCGCCAACATGCACATGAGCGCGCGCCAGTTCACTCGCGTCTTTCGCGACGAGAAGGGCACGACGCCGGCTCGCTTCGTCGAGCGCGTGCGTGTCGAGGTGGCACGCAGCCTGCTCGAAGCATCGGGCGTGGGCGTGAAGTCGGTGGCCGCCAAGTGCGGTTTCGGCAGCGCCGACTCGATGCGGCGTTCTTTCCTGCGTGTGGTAGGCACCACGCCCAGCGAAATCGCCGGGGCGCACCGGACACCGGGTACCTTGCGCGGGCCCTGAGGACAGCGCCCAGGCGGTCGGCCTGGCGCAAAGCGTCGGGCCATCGTCCTTTGCTGCTCCGCATGTTTGCGGAAGATGTTGGGGACGGTCCGGCACATCCTTCCGGCCGCAAACGAACCTGGAGGCCATGCCGTGAGAGCTGTCGCCCACGCCGAGCACCATGCCGTGCACTCCCACCACCACCATGAGCGGCAGGCGATGCCTGCGCGGGCCATGCTGACGCGAATGGCGTTCTGGGCCACCTTGCACTGCCTCGCGGGCAGTGCCGTCGGCGAGGTGCTCGGGCTTGTGATCGGCACGGCCCTCGGATGGGGCAACCTGCAGACCATCGGGCTTGCGGTTGGTCTGGCCTTCGTGTTCGGTTACGCCTTCACCATGGTTCCTCTGATCCGCAGCGGCATGGCGTGGCGTACTGCGACCCGGCTCGCGCTAGCGGCCGACACCGCGTCGATCGCGATCATGGAGCTGGTGGACAACGCAGTCATGTGGTTCGTCCCGGGCGCGATGGATGCGCCGCTGACATCACCTCTGTTCTGGGGCGCACTCGCACTCGCGCTCGGCGTCGCGCTGTTCGTCGCCTGGCCCATCAACCGCTGGTTGTTGTCGCGCGGGCGCGGGCATGCGCTGGTACACGCCCACCACGACCCTCATTGACGGTCGTTCGCGCGGCGGCCGAAGACGCAGGGCTTGGCTCGCTTGCGTGCAGATTCGGTGCGCTCCGCAAAGGCGGCGCTCCGCTCCGGAGGGCCTGCTCGGCTTTCGCGGCGACGGTGGCCCAGGCGCTCACCACCGACAGTGCAGCCATGGCGTCGATCCATGTTCGAGGCGGGTGCATCGTCACTGCCCGACCGCCGCCTGCACGGTGCTCGGCGGCTGCGCGTCGGCGGTCGGGGAATCGGGCGTCGAGCGAGCGCTCAAGCAGCACCACCTGCTGGCGTTGTCCGGTCAACGCCGCCCGGCGTCGATCGAGTGGTTGCTGAAGTCGACGTGCGGGGATCCTGCGGATTGCCGCAATGGCAAGGTCAAAGGGCTGATGTCGTGGACCAGACGCCGACAGGGTCAACGCGTAGCCGCTTGACCTTGACGCGAAGGGAAGGCGAAGAGTCCGCCGCACCCTGTTCCAACGGAGCGACGACATGAGCACCAGGACCTTTATCGACTCGCGACCCTTCGGCATCGGCACGCGCACCGAGATCCGCCTCGACGACCGGATCGTGACACTGACCCTGCAGGCCGGCGACCTGCTGCGCACCGAGGGCGGGCTCGTCTGGGCCACGATCGATGGTGGGACCGAGGACATCCTGCTCGGGCGCGGCGACGTACACGTGGTCGTGCGCGACGAGACGATGCGCGTCTCGGCCTTCGGAGCTGCGCGGCTGGAGGTCTACGGCTGCGGGCCGCTGCGGTTCGACGGGCCGAAGTACGAGCTCGCGCCGGCCGTGCTCACGCGCGCATGGCAGGCGGGGATCGCAAGACTGCGCGGGCTTCGGATTCCTGCCCGATCGCAGTTCGGTTCGGCCATCCCCGCCTGACGCGTCCCGCGGCAGCAGTCCGGGCCTTGAGCCGCAGGATCATGCTTCCGCGCGCGCTCCCTCCCGGCGCCGCAGCAGCGCGAACATCGCCGGCACCACGAACAGCGACAACAGCGGCGCCGTGACCATGCCGCCGAGCATCGGCGCGGCGATGCGGCTCATCACCTCCGAGCCGGTGCCGCTGCCCCAGACGATGGGCACCAGGCCGGCCAGGATCACCGCCGCCGTCATTGCCTTCGGCCGCACGCGCAGCACCGCGCCCTCGCGGATCGCGTCGTGCACCACCGCGGCGGTGGCGCGCGCCCCGGCGGCCAGTCGCGCCTGCAGAGCCTGCTTCAGGTACAGCAGCATCACCACGCCGAACTCGGCCGCCACGCCGGCCAGCGCGATGAAGCCGACGCCGGTGGCGATCGACAGGTGATAGCCCATCGCCCACAGGAACCAGACGCCGCCAGTCAGCGCGAAGGGCAGCGTGGCCATGATCAGCACGGCCTCGTCGACGCGCCGGAAGGTCAGGTACAGCAGCACGAAGATGATCATCAGCGTGGCCGGCACGACGATCTTCAGCCGCGCGTTCGCGCGCTCGAGGTACTCGAACTGACCCGAGTAGGCGATGCTCACGCCGGGCGCGAGCTTCACCTCGCGCGCCACCGCCGCACGCAGGTCGGCGGCCACCGACGCCAGGTCGCGGCCCCGGACGTCCACGTACACCCAGCCCGAGGGCCGGGCGTTCTCGCTCTTGAGCATCGGCGGGCCGTCGCTGATCAGCACCTTGGCCACCGTGCCGAGCGTGATCTGCTGGCCCATGGGCGTCAGCACCGGCAGCGCGGCCAGCCGCTCGGGCGTGTCGCGCCACTCGCGCGGGTAGCGCAGGTTGATCGGGAATCGCGCCAGGCCCTCGACGGTTTCCGACACGTTCTCGCCGCCGATGGCGCCGCTGACCACCGCCTGCACGTCGGCGATGTTCAGGCCGTAGCGCGCGGCTGCCGCGCGGTCGATCTGCACGTCGACGTAGCGCCCGCCGGTCAGCCGCTCGGCCAGCGACGACGACACGCCCGGCACCGCCTTCGCCACCCGCTCCACGTCCTGCGCGATGCGGTCGATCACCGCCAGGTCGCCGCCCGTCACCTTCACGCCGATCGGGCTCTTGATGCCGGTGGCGAGCATGTCGATGCGGTTGCGGATCGGCGGAATCCAGATGTTGGCCAGCCCCGGCACCTTCACCGCGGCATCCAGTTCCTCGACCAATTTCTCCGGCGTCATGCCGGGCCGCCACTGCTCGCGGGGTTTCAGCTTGACGGTGGTCTCGAACATCTCCAGCGGTGCCGGGTCGGTGGCGGTCTCGGCGCGGCCGGCCTTGCCGAACACGCGCTCCACCTCGGGCACGGTGCGGATCATGCGGTTGGTGATCTGCAGCAGCTCGGTGGCCTTCTGCGCCGACAGCCCCGGCAGCGCCGACGGCATGTACAGCAGGTCGCCTTCGTCCAGTCGCGGCAGGAACTCGCCGCCCAGCCGCGACAGCGGCCAGGCCGTGCTCGCCGCCAACAGCACGGCGATCACCAGCGTCGCCTTCGGCCAGCGCAGCACCCACTCCAGCGCCGGCCGGTACACCGCGATCAGCGCGCGCGTGATCGGGTTCTTCTGCTCGTCGGGGATGCGGCCGCGGATCCACGCGCCCATCAGCACCGGGATCAGCGTCACCGACAGTGCGGCCGCCGCCGCCATCGCGTAGGTCTTGGTGAAGGCCAGCGGCCCGAACAGCCGGCCTTCCTGCGCCTCCAGCGTGAACACCGGGATGAAGCTCAGCGTGATGATCAGCAGCGAGAAGAACAGCGCCGGGCCGACCTCCTCGGCCGCCTCGGTGATCACCTTCCAGCGTGCCTCGCCTAACAGCGACTGCCCGGGATGCGCGTGCTGCCACGCCTCGAGTTTCTTGTGCGCGTTCTCGATCATCACCACCGCCGCGTCGACCATCGCGCCGACCGCGATCGCGATGCCGCCCAGCGACATGATGTTGGCGTTGATGCCCTGCCAGCGCATGATCAGGAAGGCCGTCATCACCCCCAGCGGCAGCGCGATGATGGCGACGAGCGCCGAGCGCACATGCCACAGGAAGATCGCGCAGACCAGCGCGACGACGATGAACTCCTCGATCAGCTTGCGCGACAGGTTGGCGATGGCGCGCTCGATCAGCGCGCTGCGGTCGTAGGTCGTCACGACCTCCACGCCTGGCGGCAGGCTGGCCTGCAGCTCCGCCAGCTTGTCCTTGACGGCACGGATGGTCTGCTGCGGGTTCGCGCCCGAACGCAGCACCACGACGCCGCCGGTCACCTCGCCCTCGCCGTCCAGCTCGGCGATGCCGCGGCGCATCTCCGGGCCCACCTGCACGGTGGCCACGTCGCCGAGCCGGACCGGGACGCCGCCGCGCGCCGCCAGCGGCACGGCGCGGAAGTCGTCCAGCGTCGTCAGGTAGCCGCTGGCACGCACCATGTACTCGGCCTCGGCCAGCTCCAGCACCGAGCCGCCGGTCTCCTGGTTGCCGGCCACCAGCGCCTCGCGCACCTGCGCGTGCGTGACGCCGTAGGCCGCCAGCTTGAGGGGATCGAGCACGACCTGGACCTGGCGGTTCATGCCGCCCACGGTGGCCACCTCGGCCACGCCGGGCAGGCCCTTGAGCTCGTACTTCAGGAACCAGTCCTGCAGCGCACGCAGCTGCGAGAGGTCGCTGCGGCCGGTGCGGTCGACCAGCGCGTACTGGAAGATCCAGCCGACACCGGTGGCGTCGGGCCCCAGCGACGACTTCGCGCCGGCCGGCAGCCGGCCCTGCACCTGGTTGAGGTATTCGAGCACGCGCGAGCGCGCCCAGTACAGGTCGGTGCCATCGTCGAACAGGATGTAGACGAAGCTGTCGCCGAAGAACGAGAAGCCGCGCACCGTCCGCGCGCCGGGCACCGACAGCATCGTCGTCGCCAGCGGGTAGGTGACCTGGTTCTCGACGATCTGCGGCGCCTGCCCGGGCAGCGTGGTGCGGATGATCACCTGCACGTCCGACAGGTCGGGCAAGGCGTCGACCGGCGTGGTGCGCACGCCCCACAGCCCGGCCGCGGCGAGGAACAGCGTGGCCAGCACCACCAGGAAGCGGTTGGCCACCGACCAGCGGATCAGCGCGGCGATCATCGCGGGGCTCCGGTGGCGCCGTGGCCGGCATGCGGATCGGCCGCGGCCGCAGATGGTTCACGGTCGATGGCCGTGACGACATGCGCGTCGCCCTGCTGGCGGAAGCGGAAGCGCACCGCATCGCCGGGCTCGAGGCCACGCGCAAGGTCGGGCGTGGTGAGCTGGAACGGCATGGTCATCGCCGGCCACTTCAGCGCCGGTACCGGGTCGTGCTCCAGCGTGATCGAGGCGCCTTCGATCTCGACGACCCGGCCGCGGGTGCTGAACTCGCCCGCGGCAGCCTGCGGCCCCGGGGCCGCTGCCGCAGCACCGGATGCGGCGACCGGGGCGGCGACCGCGCCGGGTTCTGCCCGCGACGTCAGCCCCTGCAGGCTGGCTTCGGAGTCGATCAGGAACTGGCCCGAGGCCACCACCTGCTGCCCCGCCGCAAGGCCCCCGAGCACGGCCACCCGGCCGTCGACCTCCGCGCCGAGTTCCACCTCCACCGGCCGGTAGCGGCCCGGCGCATCGATCACGTAGACGAGCGCGCGGCGCCCGGTGCGGATCACCGCCTCACCGGGCACGGTCACCACCTCGGTGCCCTGCCCCGCACCGAGCAGCCGCACCTGGCCGAACATGCCGGCGCGCAGCCGCCCGCCCGGGTTGGGCACCTCGACGCGCACGCGCAGCGTGCGGGTGTCGCGGCTGGCCTCGGGCAGCACGGCGGCCACCTTGCCGCGCAGCACCTCGCCCGGGAACGCGACCAGCCGCAACTCGGCGCGCTGGCCCATGCCCACCGCAGCGGCCATCGCCTCGGGAACGGCCGCCTCGACCCACACCGTGCCCAGGCCGTTGATGCGCGCCAGCGTCATGCCGGCCGACACCGTCATGCCCTGGCGCACCATCAGCTCGGCGATCAGCCCGCCCGACGGCGCCACGATCGTCGTCACGGCCTGCGCCTGTCCGGAGGACTCCATGCGCTCGATCAGGCCGGTCGGCATGCCCAGCAGCGTGAGCCGCGCGCGGGCCGCCTGGATCAATGCCGTGTCGCCCGTGGCGCGCACCGCGAGGTACTCGCGCTGCGCCGCCAGCCAGTCGGGGTGCAGCACCTCGGCCAGCGGGGCGCCTGCGGCGATCACGTCACCCGGCGCGCGGGCGAAGACGCGCTCGACGAAGCCGTTCGCCCGGGCCTGCACGATGCTCACGTCGCGTTCGTTCAGCCCCACCGTGCCGACGACGTCCACCGCCGGCTGCAGCACGCGCAGCTCGGCCGTCGCCACGCGCAGGCCGAGCGACTGCACCGCCTGCGGCGACACCGTCACCGCCGAACCCGTGTCGCCGCCGGCCTCGTCGGCATAACGCGGCACCAGCTGCATGTCCATGAAGGGCGACTTGCCGGGCTTGTCGAAGCGCTGTGTCGGCACCATCGGGTCGTACCAGTACAGCACCTTGCGCTCGGCCGCGCTTGCTGCACTCACCACCGGCTGTGATGCGCTGGCGTGGCTGCCGCCCGACAGCCTCTGCGACAGCGCCCAGCCACCGCCCAGGCCCACCACCAGCATCACCGCGCCGGCGACCAGGGTCTTGTTCGTTCCAATGCTCATGGCCTTACTCCGCGATCAGGGTGGACAGGCGCAGTCGCAGCGCGGCGCGCTGCGCGTCGAGGTCGACGGCGCGCAGCTCGATCTCCAGCGCCTGGCTGCGCGCGGCCAGCACGGCCGAGAGATCGCCGCGGCCGGCCTGGTAGGCGGCCATCGCCAGGGTCACGCGCTCGGCGGCCAGCGGCAGCCCGGCGCTGCGCAGCCGCGCGGCCTGGGCGTCGAGCGCCTGCAGTTCGGCGAGCATGGCGTCGGTCTCGGCGGCATGGCGGCGCAGCAGTTCCTCGCGCTCGGCCTCGATGCGCTCGATCTCGCGCCGCTTGGCGTCGATCTGCGGCTGCTGGCGGCGGTCGCGCTGCCAGGGCAGGTCGAAGCTCAGCTGGAACGACACCATGTCGTCGTAGCGCGGGCGCCGGCTGTAGGCCAGCTCCCAGGACCAGTCGCCGCGTTGCTCGGCATCGGCCTCGGCCATCTCGGCCTGGGCCATCGCGCGCATCGGCGCGAACGGCGCCAGCTCGGCGTGGTGCGGCAGCGCGGCGCGCAGGCGCTCGCCGTCGACCGCGATCGGCGGCGCGTCGCCCTGCAGCGGCGCATCGGCGCGCTCGCCGACCCAGCGGCGCAGTTCCGCGCGCGCCTTGCGCACGTCGCGGGCCAGCTCGTCGGTCCGGTCGGCGATGGCCAGGGCCTCCTGCCGCGCCATCGTCAGCTCCGCCGGCATCGCCGAGCCGGCCGCGATGCGTGCCGGCAGCGTGTCCTGCAGCAGCCGGTTCTCGCGCTCGAGGCCCGCCACCCGCGCCAGCCTGGCCTCTGCGAAGTGCACCGCCAGCCAGGCCAGGCCGGCGTCGCGGCGCACCGCCAGCTCCGTCGCCGTCAGCGTCGCGCGGTCGCGCTCGATGCGTGCCTGCGCCGCCTGCTCGCGCGCGTCGCGCTTGGCGCGGTTGGGCATCTCCTGCATCAGCGCGATGCGCTGCATCGTGCCGCCGTCGCGCGTGGTGCTCCAGCGGTCCGGCCCGGCGATCGGCAGGTTCTCGACGCCGACGGACAGGCGCGGGTCGGGCAAGGCCGAGGCGGCGGGCACGAGGGCCGTCGATCCTGCCAGCGTGGCCTGCTGCGCCCGGAGGGCCGGCGCCACCTGACGGGCCAGCTCGAGCGCCTCGACGTAGCCGAGGGCCGGTCCGGCGGGGTCGGCCCAGGCCAGGCTGCTGCAAAGGGCGACGGCGCCGAGCGCCAGCCGGGTGGTCAATGCGCGGGTGCGAGTGGGCGGCGGGCGCCGCCCGGCGTGCCGCTGCGGCACGCGAACGATGAAACGGGACACGACTCTCTCCTTCGGATCGAACTCAGGGCGGACGAACGCAGCCCGGGCACACCGCGAAGGCGCGCCCGGGCCCGCGAGTCAGTTCCGAAGGACGAGGAAGGAGAGATAGAGCGGGGGTGACCCGACGGGCGGCCCATCGGCCAGCGAGGCGGGCATGCGGGCCGCCAGCTGCGCGGCATCTGCCACGGCGACGATGCCGACCAGCGCCGCGCCCACCGCCATGACCGGCGGCGCGTCCGGCGCCGCCACCTGGCTGTTCACCGAGGTCTTGCCAGCCTCGCAGTGCGCCTTGCACAGCTGTGGCTGGTCCGGGTCCATGCCGGCGGGCATGCCGTCGCAGTCGGGCATGGCCGCCATCGCGACGCCGACATCAGCCGGGGCCGGCGCGAGCTGCGGACAGGCATAGGCCGCCGTGACCAGCTGGGTGAACAGCAGCACGGCGATGAGCCAGCCGGAAAGCCAGGCGCGATGACGGCGCGACGCTCGCATGATGAACAGTCTACGCATCTGCGGCCGCAGCGTCTTGCCCGGGATCAAGTCGGCCGCGGCACGGCCTCAACGCGTGAGGAGGAGTTGCAGGTCGACCGGCTGTGCGGACTTGTTGGTCCACATCCAGCAGTAGTCCTGGTCGAGCGCCACCCGCAGCTGGCCGCTGGCGCTGGCGAGGGCGTCGCGGCGCTCCGGGTAGCGCACCTCCTTGCCCTCGTGGTAATGGACGTTGAAGTTCAACGGTCCGCTGGCATCGAAACGCCAGGCCACCGACTCGGCCTTCACAAGCTTGCCGCACACCTCGGCGAACTTGCCGGGTGCCACCGTCAGACGGCGTTCGAAGCGGCCTTCGCTGCTCCAGGCGATGTCGACGATCTCGGCCTGTGCGGCGGCCGACAGCAGAGCCGCGGAAGACAAGCCCAGGCATCGGGCGCGCAAGGACATGCAGGAACTCCGAAAAGGGATGGCGCACGCGAGATCGAGCGTGCCGGCCGGGGCGATTGTCGAGGGCGCGCCGATCATCGACGAAGACGACCCGGGCAGGGCCGTACCGTGGCCCGGAAGGCCGATCAGGAACCACCCCTGCGCTTCCTGCCGGCCAGCAGCCACGCACCGACAACCGCCAGGGCCGCATAGTTGGCCACCATGAACCAGGGCGTGGTCCACGCGATGCCGTCGAAGCCGCGCTCGGTGAACGGATAGAGCACCGGCACGGCGTAGTAGTCGGCCGAGTGCGTGAACACGTCGATCACGATGTGCGACCACCAGCCGAGCAGCGGAAGCCAGAAGGCATTGCGCAGCGCCCAGAGCAGCGCGGTCACTGCAGCGGCGATCGGGGCGCTGTGCATCACGCAGTGCAGATGGTGCGACAGCAGCTGCACGCCGACGGGCAGCCACGGCTCCTGCCCCGGTGCGGCCAGGGCGTAGCCGCGTACGGCCGCGAAGGTCCCGTCGCCGAACGCCCACCACGCGGCGATGGGCAACAGATGCACGACGTCCGGCAAGGCCGCCAGGGCCAGTGCGGCGGCCACCGTGCCGCGCGCGAGCGCCCGGCGACGGTGGATCACCGCCGCGCCCGCCGCGACCCAGAGCGCGTGCGCGAGGATGTCCATGCCCCGCGCGCGACCTCAGTTCAGCAGCGCCGCGCGGCGCAGCCGGAGTGCATTCGCGATCACCGACGCCGAGCTCAGGCTCATCGCCAGCGCCGCGATCAGCGGCGACAGCAGCCAGCCGGTGAACGGGAACAGCAGCCCGGCGGCCAGCGGCACGCCCAGCGCGTTGTAGACGAAGGCGAAGCCCAGGTTCTGCTTCATGTTGGCGATCGTCGCCTGCGACAGCAGCCGTGCCTGCGCGATGCCGCGCAGGTCACCCTTGACCAGCGTCACCGGGGCGCTGTTCATCGCCACGTCGGTGCCGGTGCCCATCGCCACGCCCACGTCGGCCTGCGCCAGGGCCGGCGCGTCGTTGATGCCGTCGCCGGCCATCGCGACGACCCGTCCCTCGCGCTGCAGCGACTTCACGAGTTCCAGCTTGTCGGCGGGCTTGACCTCGCCGTGCACTTCGTCGATCCCGAGCCGCTGCGCGACCGCCCGCGCCGTGGTCCAGCCGTCGCCGGTGGCCATCACCACGCGCAGGCCGGCCGCGTGCAGGGCCGCCAGGGCCTCCGGCGTGCTCGCCTTCACGGGGTCGGACACCGAGAGCAGCCCTGCGAGGCGGCCGTCCACCGCCAGGTGCATGACGCTCGCGCCTTCCGCGCGCAGCGCCTCCGCCGGCCCGACCAGCGCGTCGACGGCGACACCCTCCTGCTGCATCAGCGCGGTGTTGCCCAGCGCGAGGCGGCGGCCTTCCACGTGGCCGCGCACGCCGATGCCGCTGCCCGACTCGAAGCCCTCGGCCTTGGCCAGTACCAGGCCCTTCGCACGGGCCGCCTGCACGATGGCGTCGGCCAGCGGGTGCTCGCTGCCCTGGTCCAGGCTGGCGGCCAGCCGCAACACCTCGTCGGCCGTGTAGTCGCCGGCGGGCACGGCGCGGTCGAAGGCCGGCCGGCCCTCGGTCAGCGTGCCGGTCTTGTCGACGATGAGCGTGTCGACCTTGCGGAAGTGCTCGATCGCCGCCGCGTCGCGGAACAGGATGCCGCGCGTCGCCGCGCGCCCGGTAGCGACCATGATCGACATCGGTGTCGCCAGCCCCAGCGCACAGGGGCAGGCAATGATCAGCACCGCCACCGCGTTGATCAGGCCGTAGACCCAGCTCGGCTCGGGCCCCCACAGGCCCCAGGCGAAGAAGGTCGCGACCGCGATGGCCACGACGGCCATCACGAACCAGCCGGCCACCAGGTCGGCCATGCGCTGCATCGGCGCCTTCGAGCGCTGCGCCTGCGCCACCATCTGCACGATCTGCGACAGCATGGTCTGCGCGCCGACACGCTCGGAGCGCATCACCAGCGCGCCGCTGGTGTTCAGCGTGGCGCCGATCAGCTTGTCGCCGGGACGCTTGCTCACCGGCAGCGGCTCGCCGGTCAGCATCGACTCGTCGACCGCGCTCGCGCCCTCGGTGACGACGCCGTCGACCGGCACCTTCTCGCCGGGCCGCACGCGCAGCAGGTCGCCGACATGCACATGCGTGAGCGGCACGTCCTCCTCGCGGCCGTCGGCGCCGATGCGGCGCGCCGTCTTGGGCGCCAGGCCCAGCAGCGACTTGATCGCCGCCGAGGTCTGCGAGCGCGCCTTCAGCTCGAGGATCTGGCCCAGCAGCGTCAGCGAGATGATCACCGCGGCCGCCTCGAAGTACACGGCGACGCGACCCATGGACTGGAAGGTGGCCGGGAAGACGCCGGGCGCGACGGTGGCCGCCACGCTGTAGACGAAGGCGGCGCCGGTGCCCAGCCCGATCAGCGTCCACATGTTCGGGCTGCGCTGGCGCACCGACTGCACGCCGCGCACGAAGAAGGGCCAGCCGGCCCACAGCACGATGGGCACCGACAGCACCAGCTCGATCCAGCTCTGCGTGGTCATGTCGAACCACTGCAGGCGGTGGCCGGCCATCGCCAGCACCGTCACGACCACCGTCAGCGGCAGCGTCCACCAGAAACGCCGGCGGAAGTCGGCCAGCTCGGGGTTCTCGTCGTCGTCGAGGCTGGGCAGCACCGGTTCCAGCGTCATGCCGCACTTCGGGCAGTTGCCGGGATGGTCCTGCCGCACCTCGGGGTGCATGGGGCAGGTGTAGATCGTGCCGGCCGGCGCCGCTTCGGCCTGTGGCGGCGGCTCGGGCGATCCGTGGCCTCCCGACTGATCGTGGCCGTGGCCGTGGCCGTGGTCGTGACCGTGATGGTGGTCGTGATCGTGGCCGTGACCGTGGTGGTGGTCGTGGTCCGGGTGAGGCCCGTGGCCGTGGCGGCCGCCCTGCTGCTTGTGCGCCTGCATGTCCATCGCGTCAACCTCCGTGGGCGTTGTGGTCGTGCCCCGGCCTGCCCGACGCCCGATGGCGTCCGTGGCTGCCGTGGCCGTGGAAAAGGTGCATCAGCGGGCAGGCCAGCAGCAGCAGGTACGGCCACAGACCGGCCACATGGCCCCAGTGCTCGCGCAGCAGGTAGAAGGCCAGGATCACGGCCGCCATCAGCAGCGCCACGGTGACGGGCCTGCGGCTGCGCGGTGCCGGCGTTGCGCCGGTGTCGTCGACGGGACGGTTCATATACGGGCTCCTCGATCGGTCGGGCCTCGAAGCGGCGCGAGGCCGGGACGGGTTGTGACGACCATAGACCTTGCCCCGGTGTGAAGGTCAAGGGCCGGCAGGCCAGCCCTTCAGCGGCCGGCCATCCGGTTCAGTTCGTCGTGCCGGGCGCGGATGTCCGGCGGCCACTGCGACTTGATCCACGACAGCACGGCGACGATCTCCTCGTCGCTGAGCACGCCCTCGTAGGCGGGCATCGCCGACACATGGTCCTTCAGGTTGGCGGCCCTGGCCACACCCAGCTTGGTGATGCGGAACAGCAGTTCGTCCGGGTGGTGCCAGGTGTGCCCGCTGGCGTCGTGCGGCGGCGCCGGCAGCAGGCCGTCGGGGCCGCGCTCGCGCCACTGCGGTTGCCCTTCCAGGCGCGCGCCGTGGCAGGCCGCGCAGTGGACCGCGTAGACCCGCTGCCCGAGCGTGGTGACCGCCGCATCGTCCGGCCGCAGGCGAACCGACGAAACCGCGCCGCGGTCGACGCTCCAGAACGCCGCGGCAGCGAGCGCGAGGGCGACCACGGCGGCCGCCAGCGCCGCGACGAACCAGGACTTCCGGGCCGTCGCCATCGCTCAGGGCCGGTCCGCCGGCGGGCCCATGCGGTCCATCATCATCTGCATCATGGACTGCATCATCTCCATGCGCTTTTCCATCATCTGCTGGCGCATGGCCATGTCCATCGGCGCACTCGCAGCGGCGGCCGGGCCCATGCCCCGCATGCCGCCCATGCCCATGCCCATGCCGCCCATGCCACCGGGGCCCATGCCGCCCATCATGGCCATGCCCTCCTGCATCAGCTTCATGTGCTCGGCCATCAGCGCCTGGCGCTCCTGCGGCGTGGCGGCACGCGACATCTTCTCGTGCATCTCGCGCATCCGGCCCATGTGCGCATCCATCATCGCCATGCGGTCGGCCGGTGCCGCGGCCGCTGCCGCACCGGGCGGGTGATGGGCGGCGTGGTCCGGACCACGGGGGCCGGGCGCGGTTTGGGCACAGGCGGCGAGCGTGAAGGCCAGCAAGGCGGCCAGCGACATCGAACGGATGATTGCCATGATCGAACTCCTGTCGGAACGGGGTGAAGTCACCGTCGGGCGACGGCATGTGCGCCGCGCCTCGCGCCAGCGCCGAGGGCGGCACGGGTGCGGGGCGACGGCCGGGCGGGATCGGCCCGCCACCGCGTCGCCCCGGGGGCCAGGGGCTACCGCGTCAGCCGCAGGAAGGCGATGACCACCGACGGGCCCGGTGGGGGCGGCGCCGCGAGCGGGCGCCAGCGCGGGACGGATCGACCCGCCGTGAAGGCCGGCCAGGCCACGACGGCCGTCGCCGGCCACAGGGTCGCGTCGGCAGCGCCCTCGCCCTTGGCGGGCTGGGGCGTCGCCACCAGGCTCTGACCGCCGGCGCAGACCTCCGCGCAGACCTCCTGCGCCGGATCGGACCCCTGCGCCGCGCCAGCTTCGGCAGGTACGTGCGGCGCAAGGGCGCCGGCACCGGCCGGCGCATGGTGTCCACGCGCGGTGGCCGCGCGATCGGCCGGCTGCACGAGGCAGGCATTGGCCCAGCTCGCGAATGCCGCGAACAGCCACACGAAGAGCATCGCCGACGCGACGCGGCGGGGCTGGCGGAGGTGCATCAGGCGGCGCATGGGACGAGGACGACCGGCCCGCAAAGACCGGTCCTGGTCATGCCAGTCGCGACCGTACGCGCCGGATTGACGCAAGGCAAGGTCTGCCAGGCACACCATGCCGGGCCTCGCGCTTCGAGGTCACTTCGCCGGCTCGATGAGCGTCACGACGTAGCTGCCGCCGGACTTCTCGGCGCGGAACTTGACCTTGTCGCCGACCTTCACGTTGTCGAGCAGCGCAGGCTCCTTCACCTGGAAGACCATGGTCATGCCGGGCATGTCGAGGTTCCTGATCTCGCCGTGCCTGAGGGTCAGCTTGCCGGCGCCCTTGTCGATCTTGCGGACCTCACCGTCGGTCATGTCGGCGCCGTCCGCCGCAGCCGTCGGACTGGCGGCATGGTGCGAGGCATGATCGTCGGCTCTCTGCTGCGCGACGGTAGGGCCGGCGAGCAGTGCAGACACCAGGAGTGCGAAGGTGAAACGTTTCATGAGAACTCCGTGATCGATGGGCCCGAAGGGGGCGAGAGGGGGAAGACGAACCGTGGTCATGCGACGGTCAACTTGGGTTGACGTTGATCGTGCCGACCATGCCGGCCTCGTAGTGGCCGGCGATCAGGCAGGCGAACTCGAAGCGACCGGCGCGGTTGAAGGTCCAGACGATCTCGCCGGTCTTCCCCGGTGGCACATGGGCCATGTAGGGCTCGTCGTGCTCCATGTCGGGGAACTTCTTCATCAGCTCGGCGTGCTTCGCGTTCTCTTCCCTGGTGCCGATCACGAACTCGTGCATGACCTTGCCGGCATTGCGATGCACGAAGCGCACCGTCTCGCCGAGGCGCACGTCGATGCGGTCGGGGTCGAAGCGCATCGAGTCGAGCATGCGCACCTCGATGGTCCGCTTCGCCGCCTTCGCGTCGCCGGCGATGCCCCAGTCCATCTGTTCCTTGACGACCGGCCCGGCCTTCTTCGCATGGGCCTTGTCGCCGTGCGAGCGGGCCTGGCCCGCGAGGCCGAACAGGGCGGCGGCGAGGATGGCGTGGCGCCTGCTGGGCTGCATGAGGATGTCCTTTCGGGTGGTTGCGTTGACGGGAGTCGGAGGGACGGTGCTCAATGGCGGCCGTGCCCGCCGATGGGCTTGCGCACGCGGACTTCGACGTCCTGCGCCGGCCGCGCGGCGAGCGGCATCGAGCCGGGTCCTTCGGACTCGAAACGTGACGGCTCGGGCAGGCTGCCGGTGAACTCGTAGGCCACGGTGCCGGGCGGATGCGCGTACCAGCCGGGGTCGCCGTAGTCGCCGCGCTTCTGGTCCTTGCGGACCTTGACGACGCTGAACATGCCGCCCATGCCGACGGCGCCGAACGGGCCCTCGCCGGCCATCATCGGCGCCGTGTTGTCGGGCAGCGGCATCTCCATCTCGGTCATGTCCTTCATCCCGCGCTCGCCCATCACCATGTAATCCGGAATCAGTTTGGTGATCTGGCGCACGACCCCGGAATGGTCGACGCCGATCATCGTCGGCACGTCGTGGCCCATCGCGTTCATCGTGTGGTGGCTCTTGTGGCAGTGGAAGGCCCAGTCGCCCTCCTCGTCGGCCAGGAACTCGATCTGCCGCATCTGGCCCACCGCGACGTCGGTCGTCACCTCGTAGAGCCGGGTGGACTTCGGCGTCGGGCCGCCGTCGGTGCCGGTGACGAGGAACTCGTGGCCGTGCAGGTGGATCGGGTGGTTGGTCATCGTCAGGTTGCCGATGCGGATGCGCACCTTGTCCATGTGGCGCACGACGAGCGGATCGATCCCCGGGAAGATGCGCGAGTTCCAGCTCCACAGGTTGAAGTCGAGCATCGTCATGATCTTCGGCGTCGCGCTGCCGGGATCGATGTCGTAGGCGTTGAGCAGGAAGCAGAAGTCGCGGTCGACGTCGTCGATGAGCGGGTGCCTTCCCTTCGGGTGCGTGACCCAGAAGCCCATCATGCCCATCGCCATCTGCACCATCTCGTCGGCGTGCGGGTGGTACATGAAGGTGCCGGGGCGGCGCGCGACGAACTCGTAGACGTAGGTCTTGCCCGGCGGGATGCCGGGCTGGTTGAGGCCCGTCACGCCGTCCATGCCGTTGGGCAGGCGCTGGCCGTGCCAGTGGATGCTGGTCAGCTCGCCGAGCTTGTTGGTGACGAACAGGCGCACCCGGTCGCCCTCCACCACCTCGATGGTCGGGCCGGGGCTCTGGCCGTTGTAGCCCCACAGGTGGGCCTTGAAGCCGGGCGCCATCTCGCGCACCACGGGCTCGGCGACGAGGTGGAACTCCTTGACGCCGTTGTTCATGCGCCAGGGCAAGGTCCAGCCGTTGAGCGTGACCACCGGGTTGTAGGGCCGCCCGGTACTCGGCACCAGCGGCGGCATGGTGTCGGGCTTGGTCTGGACGACGGGCTCGGGCAGCGCGGCCATGGCCACCTTGCCGACCGCGGTGGCCGTGACGGCGGCCGCGGCCACGCCGGCACCGCCGATGAAGCTTCTTCGGGAGAACATGGTTTGAATGCCTCTTGACTTCGTGTCGTTGCGCTCAGGAATGCGGGCGCGTCAGTGGCTGGGGTCCCCGCCCGCGGCGGCAGCGCCCATCACGGGGGCCGCGGCGGCGCTCAGGCTCAGCTTGCCCACCAGTGCCATGTCGAGGTCGGCCTGTGCGATCCAGTAGTCGCGCAGCGCGTCGATGGCGCCGTTGACGCTGGCGATCTGCGAGCGTGCATCGGCCAGCAGCTCGAACACGCCGATCAGCATGCCGTTGTAGCGCAGCAGGTTCTCCTCGGCGATGCGCGCCTTCAGCGGCACGATCTCGTCGCGCTGGTGCTTCGCGATGTCCCACGCCGAGCGGTAGGCGCCGTAGGCTTCGCGCACCTCGGAGCGGGCATTGATGGCGGTCTCGGCCGCGCGGTGCAGCGCCTGCATGTAGACGGCCTCGGCGCGCGCCACGCGCGCACCACCCCAGTCGAACAGCGGCAGCTCGAAGCCGATTTCCCAGCCCTTCTGCGTCGGCGCCTCGTTCGAGCTGTTGCGCACCAGCCCGAGCTCGAGCACGTTGACGAAGCGCGTCGTGCGCGTCAGGCCCAGGTTGCGCGCCGTCGCCTCGGCGCCGCTGCGGGCCGCCGCCACGTCGAGTCGCTGGGCCAGCGCGGTGCGCTCGACCTCGGGCAGGTCGCGCGGTTGCGCGGGCAGGTCCGGAAGGCGTTCGGGCAGCTGGAACGCGGTCTGCTCGCCCCACAGGCCCATCAGGCGCGTCAGCCGTTCGCGGGCGGTCCGCCGTTGCTGCTCGGCGCGCGCCAGGTTCAGCGCCGCGTCGGCGTAGAAGCCCTGCTCGCGCGCCTGCTGCAGCCTGTTGAAGTTGCCCACCTGCGCCATGCGCCGCGCCAGCTCGGCGCCGGCCTCGGCGGCCTGCATCACCTGGCGGCTGTAGCGCACCGACTCCTCGGCGGCGACGGCCTGCACCCAGGCCTTGCGCGTGTCGGCGGCCAGCGACAGCACCTGCATCGCCACCGTCGTGCGCACTTGTTCGAGGCGGCGCGCCTCGACGCGCTGCACCAGCGGCATCGCGATCAGGCGCGCCAGATTGACGTGCAGGCCGCGTTCGAGCTCGACCTCGTCGCCCTTCGTCATGCGGCCGAAGCTGAATCCCGGGTTGGGCAGGCGACCCGCCTGAACGACCTCGGCCTCGGTGATGCCCAGCTCGGCATAGGCGGCCTGCAGACCGCGGTTGTTCAGCAGCGCGACCTGCACCGCGTCGTCCATGCCCAGCGGCCGGGCCAGCAGTTCGCCCACGCGCCGGTCGATGCGGTCCAGGTCCTCGGGCTGGCGGGCCCACGCGAGCTGGGCCGGGGAGCCCAGACGCTCGGCCGTGAGCTTCTCGACCGCGCCGAATCCGCCGTCGGGGCTGAAGGACGCACATCCGGTCAACGAGACGACGAGGGCCGCCAGCCCGCAGAGCCGGGCCGGTGACGACTGTGCGGAGGAGCGACCAGTCTGGTGCTGTCGGGTCATCGTGGTCCTCTCAATGCATCTCGTGGCCGCCGGGCGCCGGTGTGGTTCGGCCGGCCGGTGTGGAGGCTGCAGGGTCGGGCTGCAGCGCTTCGCGGGAATAGGCCCGCCAGCCACCGATGCGGTTCACCGTCTCGTTGGCCCGCTTCCAGTCGATGCGCTTGTCGTCACCCAGCCGGCGGTAGCCGGCCAGAGACGAGGAGTAGGTGACGGCAGGCACGCGGGCCTGCGCGTCGAGCGGGTCGGCGCGTTCGGTGCTCCCGGGACTGCCCTGGGCATGGGTGATCGACGCCGTCGCCAGCAGCGCCACGACGGGGACGCCTCGGAGCCAGCCGAGCCGAAACTGAGTAAAGACCATGGGCACCTCGCGGAAACTCGACGAACGGTCCTGCGGCCGGGGCACGCAGGCTCGGACTCGGCGCGATCTGCCGGTGGGGAGAAGACGGGATCGGGCCAGTGGACCGTCGGAACAACCGTCAGGTCGACGGCTGCGCGGGCCTCTCGAGCAACCGCGTGACCCCAGGGCGTTGCGCCGCGTCAGGCCAGGAGGGCTCGAGGGGGACGGTCGAGTCTGTCGGGCGGGTGCGAAGCGACCGGTACCGAAGGAGGAGCCCGGAACGAGCGCACCGGGCTCGTGGCGTCGGCGAGCGAGAAGGTGGCGGGCAACGCCAGCGCGGAGCAGCAGGCAGCACATGCGCTGCAGCTGATCGTGCCGTGCGGCGCCACAAGGCCACCTGCGCCTTCTGCCGCCGTCTCGGCCCCGGTGTCCGCCGCAGCGTTCGCCATCACGAAGGGCGCCGCATGGTCGGGCGCCGCGTGTCGATGCGCAGCGTGGCCGGTGGCAGCGTGGTCGTGCCCTGCGTCGCCCGCCGCGTCCGCCCGCGAAGCGGAAGCATCGACGACGCGGGCCTGTGTCATGCGCTCGTGGCTCGGCCCGCAGAACAGCATCACGGACGCGGCCATGCCCTGCACGGGCATGGCGATCACCATGACCCAGACAAGAAGTGCGCGAACGACACGGCTCATGCCGACAGTCTAGCGGAGCGGCCTTGACATTGCGCAGGCCTCAGCGCCGTGCCGCTCGGCCCGCTGTCCGGGCAGCCGCCGCAGAGCCGGGCATGCCGCCAGTCGCAGGCGCAGCGACGGCGACCGACTCGGTGCGCAACGAGCGAGACCCCTCAAGCCTGTCGATGATCGGGCAGTCGGGCCGGTCGTCGCCGTGGCAGCAGTGCACCAGGTGCGCCAGCGTGGCGCGGACCCCCTGCAGATCGGACAGCTTCTGGTCGATCTGCGCGATGTGGGCCTCGGCCAGCGCCCTGACCTGCCGGCTGGACCGACTGCGGTTCTGCCAGAGGTCCAGCAGTTCGCGAATCTGCTCGAGCGAGAACCCGAGGTCCCGCGAGTGGCGGATGAACCGCAGCGTGTTCAGGTCGCGCTCGGTGTATTGCCGGTAGCCCGCCTCCGTGCGGCTGGCCGCCGGCACGAGTCCGACGCGCTCGTAGTGGCGGATCATCTTGGCCGACACGCCCGTGGCGGCTGCGGCCTGGCCGATGTTCATGCCCATGGTGCCCGTGCTCCGTGGTCGAGAGTCCGCTCATTGCGTCGCCGCCCCGCGCCAGCGCCGCAGCGTCAAGGCATTGGCGACGACGCTCACGCTGCTGAAGGCCATCGCTGCGCCGGCGATCACCGGGTTCAGCAGGCCGAAGGCCGCCAGCGGGATGCCCAGCACGTTGTATGCGAAGGCCCAGAACAGCCCCTGCTTGATCTTCGAGTAAGTGCGGCGCGAGACGTCGAAGGCATCGGCCACCAGGCGTGGGTCGCCGCGCATCAGCGTGATGCCGGCGGCCTGCATCGCGACGTCGGTGCCGGTGGACATCGACAACCCCACGTCGGCGGCCACCAGCGACGGCGCGTCGTTCAGGCCGTCGCCGACCATCGCGACGACCTGGCCCTGCTCGCGCCGCTGCTTCACGATGTCCGCCTTGTCGCCCGGCAGCAGTTCGGCGCGGACCTCGTCGACGCCGAGTTCGCGCGCCACCGCCTGGGCGCTGCCGTGATTGTCGCCGGTCAGCATCAGGGTGCGGATGCCCAGCGCGCGCAGCCGCGCCACGGCAGCGGGCGACGCCGGCTTGACGGTGTCGCCGAAGGCCAGCAGGCCGAGCACACGGGCACGCTCACCCGGGCCGTCGGCCGGCGTCAGCAACCAAGCGATGCTGCGGCCCTCGCCTTCCAGGCGCTGCGCCGACATCATCAGCAGGCCCGGCTGCGCACCCGACTCGTTCATCAGCCGCGTGCTGCCCAGCAGCAGGCGCCGGCCGTCGACCACCGCCTCGACGCCGCGGCCCGGCAGCGCGCGGGCGTCGCGCGCCGTCGGCACGGCGACGCCATCGGCCTTGGCCCTGTCCATCACCGCATGGGCCAGCGGATGGTCGCTGGTGCGCTGCAGCGCCGCGGCGAGTTGCAGCACCTGCCCCGCGTCGACCGTCGTGGCCGCCTCGACCGCGACGAGCGACGGCTTGCCCTCGGTCAGCGTGCCGGTCTTGTCGAAGGCCACCGTGGTCACCGAGTGCGCCACCTCCAGCGCCTCGGCGTCCTTGATCAGGATGCCGCGGCGCGCGGCCACGCCGGTGCCGGCCATGATCGCCGTCGGCGTGGCCAGCCCCAGCGCACAGGGGCAGGCGATCACGAGCACGGCCACGGCGCTGAGCAGAGCCTGTTCCCAGTCGCCAGTCGACGCCAGCCAGCCGGCGAACGTCAGCACCGCGATGCCCAGCACCACGGGCACGAAGACCGCGCTGACGCGGTCGACGACGCGCTGGATCGGCGCCTTGGCGGCCTGCGCCGACTCGACCAGGCGGATGATGCGCGCGAGCGTGGTCTCGGCGCCGATCGCGCCGGTGCGCACCTGCAGTACGCCTTCTGCGTTGACCGAGCCGCCGGTGACGGTGTCGCCGATCGCCTTGGCCACCGGCAGGCTCTCGCCGGTGATCAGCGACTCGTCGACATGGCTGCGGCCGTCGACGATCCGGCCATCGACCGGCACGCGTTCCCCGGGGCGGATCACCACCATGTCGCCCACCGCCACCTGCTCCACGGGCGTCGACACCTCGGTGCCGTCGACCAGCACGCGCGCGAGCGTCGGGCGCAGCGCGTTGAGCGCGCGGATCGCGTCGGCCGTCTGCCGCTTGGCGCGCGCCTCGAGCCACTTGCCCAGCAGCACCAGCGTGATGACCGCGGCCGAGGCCTCGAAGTACAGGTGCGGCGTGCCATGGTCGGCGTGCTTCCACAGCAGGTACACCGACAGGCCCCAGGCCGCGCTGGTGCCCAGGGCCACCAGCAGGTCCATGTTGCCGGCGCGGGCCTTCACCGCCTTCCAGCCGGCGCGGTAGAAGCGCGCGCCGAGCCAGAACTGCACCGGCGTGGCCAGCGCGAGCTGCACCCAGCCGCCGGGCATCCAGTGGATGCCGAACAACTGCAGCAGCATCGGCAGCACCAGCGGCAGGGTCAGCACCGAGGCCGCCGCCACCGGCCACCACTCGGGCAGGCGGCGGGTGGGTGCAGGCGGCGCAGCGTCTTCCACCGGCCTGGCCGCGTAGCCGGCCTTGTCGACCGCCGCAGCGAGCGTCGCGAACGACACGTTGCCCAGCGTTTCGACGCTCGCCTTCTCGGTGGCCAGGTTCGCCGACGCGGCCGACACGCCCGGGACCTTGAGCAGCGCCTTCTCGACGCGCGTGACGCAGGAGGCGCAGGTCATGCCCTCGACCTGCAGCTCGACGCGGCGCGTCGGCACTTCGTAGCCGGCCTTGCGCACTGCGGCGGCCAGCGCGTCGGCCGCCACCACGCCGGTGGCCCGGACCGTGGCGTCCTCGGTGGCCAGGTTGACCGCCACGCTCTGCACGCCCGGAAGCGCCTTGAGCGCCTTCTCGACACGCAGCACGCACGAGGCGCAGGTCATGCCCACGATGGGCAGCTTGAATTCCTCGGGCAGGTTCAGGGCAGCGACGGCAGTCATGGCGGGAGTCTCCGGACGGGATGGGTTCGACGTGCCGCCAGCTTCAAGCTTGCCATGATCGGAAGGTCAAGACCCTGCGCCGAGTCTCCCGGACGCCGGCACGGTCGGCGCCCGGCACCGCTTGACCTTCCCTCGATGACAAGGCCCAGAGTCGTCACCTCTCATCCACCCGCTCGCAAGGAGAGCTCCATGATTGCCTTCGAAGTCAACGACATGACCTGCGGCCACTGCGTCGGCACGATCACGAAAGCGCTGAGGTCCGCCGACCCGGGCGCCAAGGTCACGATCGACCTCGCGAAGCACCTCGTGACGGTCGAGGCGGCCGAAGCCGACGCGCAGGACCTGCACGACGCCATCGCCGAGGCGGGCTACACCCCGGTTCGGGCCGCGGCGGCGACGGTCGAGCCTGCGGCCCAGGGCGGCGCCTGCTGCGGACATTGCGGTTGAGGCCGAGCCGCTGTGCAGCCCGGGGCCGGGCAGCGGCGCGGCAGGCATCGTGCCCCGCCCGGCAGGCGGGACGGGACTGGGCGGGCTCAGTGCCCGCCGTGTCGATGGTGCAGCTGCCGGGCCCAGGCCGTCAGGCCGGCGTGGCCCGCCGTCGGCGCCGGTGCCGCAGGTGATCGCGACTTCGCGGCCGCCGGCTTGCGCGCCGATGCCGACCTGCGCAGTGCACCAGGTTCGATCGACCCCGGTGCCGGAGCCGCCGGGCTCTGCGCGGCGAGCTCCGCGAGGATGGTGCAGTGCGGGTCATCGTCGCCGTGGCACGCGGCCACGAGGCGCTCGAGCGCCTGCTTCATCTGCGCCATCTCGCGCATCTTCTGCTCGAGTTCGGCCACGTGCCGTTGCGCGACGGCCTTGACGCTGCGGCTGGCCCGGCGCGCATCGCTCCACAGGCCGAGCAGGTCCGCAATCTGCTCGATCGAGAAGCCCAGCCGGCGCGACTGGCGGATGAAGCGCAGCACCGAGACGTCGCGCTCGGTGTACTGGCGATACCCCGAGTCGGTGCGCGCCGCGGCCGGCACGAGGCCGATCTGCTCGTAGTGGCGGATCATCTTCGTCGAGACGCCGGCCGCTTCGGCGGCCTCGCCGATGTTCATCGCGCGGCTCATGAGCACTCCTCCAGTGTCGGAACGATGCGAATCTGAGGCTTCCCATTGTTGGAAGGTCAAGCCCCCGAGCCCGACGAGGTCTTCGGCGCCGGGCTGGCTGCCGCGTGCGCCGAGCGCCGCCGCAGCGGCGTCCCACGCCATCGACGCAGCCAACGGCGCCACAGGGCGAACCGGTCGCCGACGACAGCCTGCTCCGTGCGCCGGTCCGAGATCGCGCTGGCCTGCACCTTCGACGACCCGGGTTTCACCGCGGACCGCGACTGCGCGCGTCGGCGGGTCCTGGTCGCCGGTGTCGACGATCCACCGCGCGGGTTGCCCGGTCGCGGGAGTGCCGCGGGCGCTCTGGTGGGTCGCCCCTGCTGGAGGCCGGGAACGCTGCCCGACTTCACGCGGCGGGCGCGGACGTGGGCAGCGTCAGCACGGCACGCAGGCCGCCTTCGGGCCGATGGGCCAGCTTGACGTCCCCGCCATGGGCGCGTGCGATCTGGCGCGCGATCGCCAGGCCCAGGCCGCTGCCGCCGGTGTCCCGGCTGCGCGAGCCCTCCAGCCGGTGGAAGGGCTCGAAGACGCGCTCGAGGTCGGCGTCGTCCACGCCCGGCCCGGCGTCGTCGACCGCGACCTCGATCGCACCGGCCCGCCCACGCAGCGTCACCTCGGCGAGCCGGCCGTACTTCAGCGCGTTGTCGACGAGGTTCATCAGCGCCCGTCGCAGCGCCCGCGGCCGCGCCGGGCACTGCAGCGCAGCGGGCGCGTGCAGCGTCACCTCGCCCAGGCCCGCGTAGTCGTCGACCAGGCTCTCGACCAGCGCCACGATGTCGACCACCTGCACCGGCTCGTCCACCGCCTTGCCGCGCAGGTAGTCCAGCGCGCCCTCGAGCAGGTGCTGCATCTCGTCGAGGTCGGCGATGTAGCGTTCGCGCAGCTCGGTGTCGGCCAGCATCTCGGAGCGCAGGCGCAGCCGCGTCACCGGCGTCTTCAGGTCGTGCGACACCGCGGCCAGGAAGCGCTCGCGCTCCTCGATGCCGGCGCGTATGCGTGCCTGCATCGCGTTGAAGGCGCGGGCTGCCTCGCGCGTCTCGCTCGGGCCGCGCTCGGGCAGCGGCGGCTGACGCAGGTCGCCGGCCAGGCGGCGCGCCGCGCCCGCCAGCTCGACCAGTGGCCGCGTCACGCCGCGCGCCGCCACGGCCACCAGTGCCACCACGGTCAGCAGCAGCAGCGCCAGGTTGAGCCCCAGCTGCCAGGGCCAGGCGAAGACCTCCGTCGGTGCGCTGCCGCGCACCGCGAGCCAGCGCCCCGACGCGAGCTGCACACGCACGTCGAACGCGAAGTCTCCCAGCCGCGGCAGCGCCGGGGTGCGCAGCGGTGTCGTGTCGCCGAGCGCCTCGCGCAGTTGCGCCGTCAGGTCCTCGCCGAGCGTGAACCATGCCGCGGGCGCGGGCGGGTCGTCGGCCGGCGGCGCGGTGTCCTCGATCGCGAGCCGCAGCCGCGGCGTCGACAGCGACGCCGCCGTCGCCACCTGCTGCGCGCCGCTCAGGCCGTCCAGCGTGCGATGCAGCGCGGTGATGCGCTGCACGACCTCGTGGGTGAGCGTGCGGCCGAGCGAACGCTGCCGCTCGACGACGAAGATCACCGCGCCGGCCGCCTGGGCCAGCACCAGCCCGACGGTCATCAGCAGCACCATGCGCGCAAACAGCGTGCGCGGCAGCCAGCCCCTCACGCGGCGTCCACCTCGGCGGCCAGCACGTAACCCTCTCCGCGCACGGTCTTGATCAGCGCGGGGTCCTTGCCGTCGTCGCGCAGCCGCTTGCGCAGGCGCCCGACGAGCACGTCGACGCTGCGGTCGAACAACACCGTCTCGCGGCCGCTGGCCAGCTCGAGCAGTTGGTCGCGCGACAGCACCCGGTTCGGATGCTCCAGCAGCACGCGCAGCAGCCGGAACTCGGCGCCGGACAGCGGCACGACGACGCCATCGGGCGCGGTCGCGTTGCGCGTGGCCACGTCGAGCGCCCAGCCGGCGAAGCGGAAGCAACCGACGTCCTCGGGCACCAGGTTGGGCGGCAACGCCTTCGCGCGGCGCAGGATGCTGCGGATGCGCGCCAGCAGCTCGCGCGGGTTGAAGGGCTTGGCCAGGTAGTCGTCGGCGCCCATCTCGAGGCCGACGATGCGGTCCACCTCGTCGCCGCGCGCGGTGAGCATCAGCACCGGCAGGCCGGAGCGGCTGCGCAGTTCGCGGCACAGCGTGAGCCCGTCGTCGCCCGGCAGCATCAGGTCCAGCACCACCAGGTCGATGCGGTGCGCGTCGAGCGCCTTCCACATCGCCTTGCCGTCGGCCACGGTCGTGACGCGGTAACCGGCCTGGCCGAGGTACTGCTCGACCAGCCGGCGGATCTCGCGGTCGTCGTCGACGACCAGCAGGTGTTCGGGCGCGTTGCTCATGCCACGGGGCCCGGCCGCACCCCGGCACACCGACCGGTCGTCATGCCCTGCCCAGTCCCACGCGCGCCATCGGGCGGTCGCGCAGCACGCACCGATGGTACAGGGCGGCGAGCACGTGCAGCGCGAGGCGCGAGACCACCGGTGCGCCGGCCAGCGCGCCGACGATGATGTGGATGCCCAGGGCGCCGACCGCCGGTACGGTGCCCGGCAAGGCGGCCAGCGCGCGGGTGCTGGCCGCGACGGCAAGCCCGTCGATGGCGATCTGCGAGAGCCGGTCGCGGAAGGTCGACATCGCCGGAGGTGCCGTTCAAAGGGGCCTTTCAACCGTGAACGCCCCGGATCTTGGCCGTCGCGGCGCGGCGTCGCCAGGGGTTGCGAGTGACACAGCATGTCGGGCCCGGCATTGACATCGAGGCTCACCAAGTCCCCGCCGGCGGCGCCCGCGGGTCGGGGAAGATGCGGGTTGCGGACGCCCCGCCCGGACGTCGTGCATCGTCTTCGCCCGCCCCCGCACCCATGCCTCAGACCTCGAAGCGCCGATACCTCCTCGCCGGCTTGTTCGTGCTCGCTGCCGTCGCCGCGGCGCTGGGCTACTGGCGCTTCGGTCGCGCGACCGACGTCGTGGTCACCACGGCGCAGCAGGGGGCGATCGCCGCACGCGTGCTCGGCCCGGGCACGGTGCAGGCGCGCACCACGGTCGCGCTGGCGGCCCGCGTGAGCGCCAGCGTTACGCAGGTGCTGGCCGACGTCGGCGACACCGTCGCCCAGGGTCAGCTGCTGGTCACGCTGGATGACCGCGACCTCGCGGCACGGCGCGGCGCCGTCGGCGGGCAGCAGCAGGCGCTGGCGCGCCACACCGAGGCGGCGCGCGCCGCGCTGGCCAAGGCTGAGGCCGACCTGGACCTCGCGCGCTCGAAGCAGCGGCGCGACGCCGACCTGCTGGCGCAGGGCTTCGTCTCGCAGGCCGTGGTCGACGCCTCGAACGCGGCGCTGCGCGCCGCCCAGGCCGGCGTCGACGCCGCGCGGGCCACGCTGGCCGCACGTGAAGCCGACGCCGTGACCCTCGGGCAGGAGGCGCGCGCCGCCGACGTGGGCCTCACGCACGCACGGCTGCTGTCGCCGGTGGACGGGCTCGTGATCGAGCGCCTGGTCGAGCCCGGCAGCACCGTGACGCTGGGCATGCCCATCCTGCGTCTCGTCGACCCCAGGACTCTGTGGGTGGCCACGCGGGTCGACGAGTCGGTGGTCGGCCGGGTGCGGGTCGGCCAGCCGGCGCGCATCCGCCTGCGCACCGGCGAGACCGTGGGCGGCCAGGTCGCGCGCATCGCCCGCCGCAGCGACGCGGCCACGCGCGAACTCGACGTCTTCGTGGCCTTCGACCAGTGGCCGCGTCACTTCGCGATCGACCAGGAGGCCGAGGTCGGCATCGACACCGGCAGCGAGCCGGGCCTCGTCGTGCCGGCCAGCGCGCTGACACGCGACGTCGGCGGGCGCCAGGGCGTGCTCGTGGTCGAGGACGGCCGCACGCGCTTCCAGCCCGTGCAGACCGGCGGCAGCGACGATCGCGCGGTGCTGGTGCGCTCGGGTCTGAGCGCGGGGCAGACCCTCGTGGCCGACAGCACCGGCGTGCGGGCCAACCAGGCCGTGCGCGCCGCCGCGCGCCCCTGACCGCGGCACGCAGCGAGGTTCCCCGTGGAGCTGGCCCTCAAGGACATCCGTCGCCATCTCGGCAAGTTCCTGGCCACCATCGCCGGCGTGGCGATGTTGCTGGCCATCGTGCTGGTGATGAACGGCATCTACCGCGGCAGCATCGTCGACGGCGTCTGGCTGATCGAGCAGATCGGCGCCGACCTCTGGGTGGTCGAGCGCGGCCGCGGCGGCCCGTTCAACGAGCCGTCTCGGCTGCCGCTGGACAGCCACAAGAGCGTGGCCGCCACCCCGGGCGTCGCGCGTGCCAGCCCGCTGGTGTTCTACACCGCGCAGCGCGAGCTGGGCGGCAGCAGCCA
Organism: Azohydromonas sp.; assembly: GCF_035325925.1. Lineage (NCBI taxonomy): Bacteria > Pseudomonadati > Pseudomonadota > Betaproteobacteria > Burkholderiales > Sphaerotilaceae > Azohydromonas > Azohydromonas sp. The sequence continues at coordinate 62,249 of NZ_DAOKZA010000020.1, forward strand.
GCAGTTCACGCTCATCGGCTACGACGTCTTCGGCGGCCACGGCGGCCCGGGTCGCCTGGTGCAGGGGCGCGCGATCTCGGCGCCTCGCTACGAGATGGTGGCCGACCGCAAGCTCGGGGTGCGCCTGGGCGACCGCGTGCCGCTGGGCGGCGACGTCTACACGGTGGTCGGCGTCACGGCCGGCGCGGTCGACTCGGCAGGCAACCCGCTCGTGTATCTCTCCCTGCCCGACGCGCAGAAGGTGCAGTACGAGCAGGACGACCGCGCGCTGACCGCCTCGCGCGCCGCCGGCCTGAAGCGCCTGCAGCAGGCGGGCTACGGCGAGGAGCAGGCGACGCGGCTGCTGCCGCTGCTGTCGGCCACCGCGCCGAGCGTCAACACCGTGCTCGTGCAGCTCGGACCGGGCGCGGACCCGCAGGCCGTCGCGCAGCACATCCGCGACTGGCTGCACTTCAACGTCTACACCACCGAGGAGGAGCGCCGCCTGATGCTGGAGGGCCGGCTGAGCCGCCAGTCGGCCGTGCTCGGCCTGTTCCGCACGCTGCTGGTGCTGGTGTCGATCGTGATCATCGCGCTCATCGTCTACGTGCTGACGATCGAGAAGATCCGCTCGATCGCCACGCTCAAGCTGATCGGCGCGCCCAACAGCGTGATTGTGCGGCTGATCCTGACGCAGTCGCTGCTGCTCACGCTGGGCGGCTTCGCGCTGGCCTACGCGCTGCGCGGTGTGATCGCGCCGGGCTTCCCGCGCACGCTGGCCTTCACGACGCAGGAGACGGCGATCACCTTCGCGGTCATGCTGGCCGGCGGCGTGCTGGCCAGCTTCATGGCGATCTGGCACGCGCTGCGCACGCCGCCGCAGCTGGCGCTGGGGGGCTGAGGTGGCCGTCGTCCAAATCGACAACGTCTCGCAGACCTTCGGCCAGGGCGAGCAGGCCGTGCAGGCGCTCAAGCCCACCAGCCTGAGCGTCGAGGCGGGCGAGCTGGTGGCGCTGCTCGGCCCCAGCGGCTCGGGCAAGAGCACGCTGCTGCTGGCCATCAGCCTGATCCAGCCGCCGACCACCGGGCGCATCGTCATCGACGGCCAGGTGCTCTACGACGACGGGCCCACCGGCATCGACGAGCGTGCGTTCAGGCTGCGCAAGATCGGCTTCATCTTCCAGCAGCACAACCTGATCCCGTTCCTGACGGCCCAGGAAAACGTCGCGATGATGCTGCAGCTCAACGGCGCCGGCCGCAAGGCGTCGGCGCGACGCGCGAGGGAGCTGATGGGTTACCTCGAGATCGGCCACCGCGCCGACTCGCTGCCGGCGCGGCTGTCCGGCGGCGAGCAGCAGCGCGTGGCGATCGGCCGCGCGCTGGCCAACGAGCCGGCTCTGATCCTCGCCGACGAACCCACCGCGGCGCTGGACACCGAGCGCGGCACCAAGGTGATGGCGCTGCTGCGCAAGATCGCGCGCGAGCGGCGCTCGGCTGTCATCACCGTCACGCACGACCATCGCATGATCGAGGGCTTCGACACCGTCTACCACCTGGAGGACGGGCGGCTGGCGCAGGTCGATCGTGCCACGGCCGATCGGGGGCACTGAGCTCGCCGCACGAAGGCCTGGCGCGGCGCCGGACGGGGTTCCGCCCGTCAGCGGCGCATCGGCGGGGCCACGAGTGACAGCAGCGCGAGGGCGGCAAAGCCGGCGCCCGCCGCAAAGGTGGCCTGCGCCCCCAGCCGCTCCCACAGCACGCCCGCGATCACGCTGGCCAGCAGCATCGCCGCGCCGGCGACCAGGTTGAACAGGCCGAAGGCCGTGCCGCGCAGGTCGTCGGGCGCGGTGTCGGCCACCATCGCCGCCAGCAGCCCCTGCGTCATGCCCATGTGCAGGCCCCACAGCGCGACGCCGAGCAGCAGCGCGGGCCAGCCCGTGGCAAAGGCCAGCACGGCGTCGGCGGCGATCAGCACCACCAGGCCCCAGGCCAGCAGGGTGCCGTGGCTCGTCGCATCCGACAGCTTGCCGAACGGGTAGGCGCTGAGCGCGTAGACGGCGTTCATCGCCACCATCACCAGCGGCACGAGCGACATCGCCACGCCCAGTTGCTCGGCGCGCAGCACCAGGAAGGCCTCGCTGAATCGGGCCAGCGTGAAGACGGCACCGAGGGCCACGACGCCCCAGTACGCGCGACCCAGGCGGCGCAGCGCCTCGCGCCGGATGGGGCTGCCCGCCGCGGTGCGCGGTGACGGCGCGGGCTCGCGCACGCCGAAGACGAGCAGCCCCACGGCCAGCACGCCCGGCACCACGGCGACCCAGAACACGGCGCGGAAGTCGCCGGCCCACAGCAGCATCAGCGCGGTGGCGAGCAGCGGGCCGACGAAGGCGCCGACGGTGTCGAGCGACTGCCGCAGCCCGTAGGCCGCGCCGCGCTGCTCGGGTCGCACCAGGTCGGCGACCAGCGCGTCGCGCGGTGCGCCACGGATGCCCTTGCCGATGCGGTCGACGAAGCGGGCCGCGACCACCAGGCCGGCGCCCTGCGCCAGCGCGAAGGCCGGCTTGGTCAGCGCGCCCAGCGCATAACCGAGCACCGCGAGCCCCTTGCGCCGCCGGAAGTGGTCGCTCAGCACGCCGGAGAACACCTTGACGACCAGCGCCGTCGATTCGGCGATGCCCTCGATCAGGCCGACGACGATCACGCTGACGCCGAGCGAGCCCACGAGGAACAGCGGCAGCAGGCTGTGCACCATCTCCGACGAGATGTCCATCAGCAGGCTGACGAAACCGAGCACCCAGATGGCCCGGGGCAGCGCCGGCGCCCGCACCGCCGCGGCGCCTGCCGGTGGCGGCGTCACGCCAGGGGGCACCGCTCGATCTCGATCGTCGAGTGCACGATCTCCTCGTGGATCGACAGCCACTCGCGCACCTGCCCGGGCGTCAGCCGCCCGTCGTGCGTGACCAGGCTCAGCGCGCAGGCGTAGCTGGCCTTGCCGACGCGCCAGACGTGCAGGTCGGTGATGACGGTCTGGCTCGCGGCGCCGCGCTCGGCGATCACCTCACGGATCTCGTCGACGACCGGGTGATCCATCTCGCGGTCGAGCAGCACCTTGCTGGTGTCGACGATCAGCCCCTTGGCCCAGATGGCCACGACGACGGCGCCGACGATGCCCATCACCGGGTCCAGCCACGACCAGCCGAACAGCCAGCCGCCGGCCAGCGCGGCGATGGCGGCCACCGAGGTCGCGGCGTCGGCGATGACGTGGAGATAAGCCGACCTGAGGTTCAGGTCGTGATGTGCGTGGTGGCCCTCAGGCCGACCGTGGTGGCCATGCCCATGACCGTGAACGTGGTCGTGGTGGTGAGCCGCCCCGAGGATGCGCGCCGACACGAGGTTGACGACCAGCCCGAGCACGGCGATGAGCATCGCCTCCTGGTAGTGGATCGGCTGCGGCTCGACGAGGCGTTCGATCGAGCCGTAGACCATCAGCGCCACCACGCCGAGCAGGAACATCGCGCTGGCGAAACCGCCCAGCACTTCGATCTTCCAGGTGCCGAAGGCGTAGCGCGGGTCCTCGGCATGACGGCGCGCCGCCGCGTAGGCGAAGGCGCTGAGGCCGATGGCCACCGCATGGCTGCTCATGTGCAAGCCGTCGGCGATGAGCGCCATCGAGTTGTAGAACCAGCCAGCGGCGACCTCGACCACCATCATCCCGGCGGTGATCCACATCACGACCCGCGTGCTGCGCTCGCCGGCGGCGTTGCCGCTGTCGAACCGGTGGTCGTGTCGCCACTCGGCGAGGTCGTGGCTGTGCATGCGTGCCCCTTCCGTTCAGAACAGCGCGCCGACGTCGAGCAGCGTCAGCACGGCCAGCATGGCAAGAGTCGGCGCGGCGATCGCGTGGACCCGTTTCGTCGAGTCACTCCGGGTGATCCCGTGGCCCAGGAAGGACGCCGCGACGTTCGCCCGCATCATGCCAAAGGGGGTGCCCGGGACCACCTGGACCACGTCCGCGTCACGGGCCGAAAGCGCCACGGTGGCGATGCGTGCCTCGCCGCCCTTTTCGGGCGGGAGGAAAGCGTTCACCGTCGGCCCGAAGACGTGCCTCTCCGGTGTCAAGAAACCGTCTGCGATGTGCGCGCCGACCGAACTTTGACCACCCGCGCCGACTGAACATTGACCAGGGG
>NZ_DAOKZA010000021.1:0-64183 GCF_035325925.1 Azohydromonas sp.
GCGATGCCGCCGCCGGTGCCGCCGAGCGTGAAGCTCGGCCGGATGACGACCGGAAAGCCCGTGCCGCCGGTCTGCGCGGCGATGCGCTCGCGCACCGACTGCGCCTCCTCCCAGCTGTGCGCGATGCCGCTCTTGGCAGAGCCCAGCCCGATCGAGGTCATCGCGTCCTTGAACTTCAGGCGGTCCTCGGCCTTCTCGATCGCGTGCTCGTTGGCGCCGATCATCTCGACGCCGTGCTTGTCGAGCACGCCGTGGCGATGCAGGTCGAGCGCGCAGTTGAGCGCCGTCTGCCCGCCCATCGTCGGCAGCACCGCGTCGGGCCGTTCCTTGGCGATGATGCGCTCGAGCACCTGCCAGTTGATCGGCTCGATGTAGGTCGCGTCGGCCATGCCCGGGTCGGTCATGATCGTCGCGGGGTTGCTGTTGACGAGCACGACACGGTACCCCTCCTCGCGCAGCGCCTTGCACGCCTGCGCGCCGGAGTAGTCGAACTCGCAGGCCTGGCCGATGACGATCGGGCCGGCACCGATGATCAGGATGGTCTTCAGGTCGGTGCGCTTGGGCATCTCAGTGTTTCTCCATCAACGCCACGAAGCGGTCGAACAGGTAGGCGATGTCGTGCGGGCCGGGGCTGGCCTCGGGGTGTCCCTGAAAGCAGAACGCCGGGCGGTCGGTGCGCGCCAGCCCCTGCAGCGTGCCGTCGAACAGGCTGACGTGGGTGGCACGCAGGTGTGGCGGCAACGAGCCCCCATCGACGGCGAAGCCGTGGTTCTGGCTGGTGATGCTCACCCGGCCCGAGTCGAGGTCCTTCACCGGGTGGTTCGCGCCGTGGTGGCCGAACTTCATCTTGAAGGTCTTCGCGCCCGAGGCCAGCGCCATGATCTGGTGCCCCAGGCAGATGCCGAAGGTCGGGATCCCGGTGTCGACCAGCGCGCGCACCGCGTCGACCGCGTAGCCGCACGCCTCGGGGTCGCCCGGCCCGTTGCTCAGGAAGATGCCGTCGGGCTCGAGTGCCAAGGCCTGTGCTGCCGGCGTGTGCGCCGGCACCACGGTGACGCGGCAGCCGCGGCTGGCGAGCATGCGCAGGATGTTGAACTTGACGCCGAAGTCGTAGGCGACGACGTGGAACCGCGGCGCGTCGAGCGCGCCGTAGCCGCTGCCGAGCCGCCACTCGGTCTGCCCCCAGGCGTAGGGCTCGCGCACCGAGACCACGCTCGCGAGGTCGAGCCCGGCCATGCTCGGCGCGCCGCGCGCCGCGGCGACCGCCTCCTCGAAATGACCGGGAGTCAACGCGGCGCCCGCCGGCAGCGCGACGATGCAGCCGTTCTGCGCCCCACCGGTGCGCAGGATGCGCGTCAGCCGGCGCGTATCGATGCCGGCCACTGCCACGGTGCCCTCGCGCTTCAGGAAGGCGTCGAGCGCGTCGGACTGGCGGAAGCTCGACGCACGCAGCGGCAGGTCCTTGACGATCAGGCCGGCAGCGTGCACCCGGGCCGCCTCGACGTCCTCCTCGTTGACGCCGGTGTTGCCGATGTGCGGATACGTCAGCGTGACGATCTGCCGGCAGTAGCTCGGGTCGGTGAGGATTTCCTGGTAGCCGGTCAGCGCGGTGTTGAACACCACCTCGCCGACCGTGGCGCCTTCGGCGCCGATCGAGGCACCCTGGAACACCGAGCCGTCTGCGAGGGCGAGCAATGCGGGGGGCAGGACGGGCAGCAAGGCGGGACTCCGTGGTGGGCGGGCGCCCGCCGCGCCGTCGGCGGCCGCGCAGCAGCCCGCGCGGATCGCCCGCGCGGGTCGGGGGTCAGGCCGGGGGTGGTTGCTGCGAACGCGGCGCGCGTCCAGGGGCGGGCAAACCCGCAAATTATAGCGGCCGGGCCGAGGGCATCAGCCGAGTGCAGCGATGCCGGCGCGCGCGATCTGCGCGTCCTCGCTGGACTTGACGCCGCTGACGCCGACCGCGCCGACGCAATCGCCGCCGACGACGATCGGCATGCCGCCTTCGAGCATGGCCTCGAGCCCGGGCGCACTGAGGAACGAGTGGCGACCCTGGTTGATCATCTCCTCGTACGATCGGCTCTCACGCCGCCCCAGCGCGGCGGTGCGCGCCTTGGCCGGCGCGATCTGCGCCGAGATCGGCGCCGCGCCGTCCAGGCGCTGCAGCCACAGCAGGTGGCCGCCGTCGTCGGCGATCGCGATCGTCACCGCCCAGCCATGGCGCGTCGCCTCGGCCTCGGCGGCTGCCGCGACGCGGCGCACGTCGTCGAGCGTCAGGCAGGACTTTTGCTTCATCGCAGGTACCTCGTGTGTCGGTTCGTCGGCGCCACTGTAGTGCAGCCGCCGACGGTGCCGGCCCGCGCGACATCACCGATGCCCGAGCGAACCGCTCGGGAACCTAGAATGCGTTTCCGGGTCAGAGCCCGCTATCGTCCACCCCCTGAGTCCCGGAGGTCCAATGAACGAAAGAGTCCAGCCCGTCTTCACCGGATACGCCCAGCCGGGTGCACTGGCCGAGCAGCGCAACCGCGTGCTGCGCAACACCTACTGGCTGCTGGCGCTGTCGATGGTGCCCACCGTGCTGGGGGCGTGGATCGGCGTGACCACCGGCATCGTCGCCGCGATGGGCGTGGGCATGAGCGCCGTCGTCTTCCTCGGCGGCGCGTTCGGTTTCATGTTCGCGATCGAGAAGTTCAAGAACTCGTCGACCGGCGTGCTGCTGCTGCTGGGCTTCACGTTCTTCATGGGGCTGATGCTGTCGCGCCTCGTCGGCATGGTGCTCGGCCTGAGCAACGGCGCGACGCTGATCATGTACGCCTTCGGCGGCACCGCGGCGATCTTCCTCGGCATGGGGGCACTGGCCACCACGATCAAGCGCGACCTGTCGAACATGGGCAAGTTCCTGTTCGTCGGCGCGATCCTGCTGCTGGTGGCCGGCATCGCGAACATCTTCTTCCAGTCCGGCGCGCTGATGATCACGCTGGCGGTGCTGGCGATCGGAATCTTCTCGGCGTTCATGCTGTACGACCTCAAGCGCATCATCGACGGCGGCGAGACGAACTACGTCACCGCGACGCTGGGGCTGTACCTGAGCCTGTACAACGTGTTCCAGAGCCTGCTGATGCTGCTCGGCATCTTCGGCGGCGACCGGGAATAAGGGCGCTTCGCGCCGTGACGACGGGGCCGCAAGGCCCCGTCGGCGTTTTCAGAGCCGGTCGAAGACCGCGAGGCTCTCGACGTGCGCCGTGTGCGGGAACATGTTGACGGCGGCTGCGGCGCTGCAGCGCCAGCCGCCCTGGTGCACCAGCAGCCCGGCATCGCGCGCCAGCGTCGACGGGTTGCAACTGACGTAGACGATGCGTCGCGGCGGAGTCCAGCCGACGGGCGCATCGCGCTGCAGATCGACCAGCGACTTGACCAGCGCGAACGCGCCCTCGCGCGGCGGGTCGACGAGCCAGCGCGCCGCGGCACCGAGCTCGGCGAGCGCGACGGCATCGATCTCGAACAGGTTGCGCGCCTCGAAGCGCGTGCGCGGCGCCAGGCCGTTGCGCGCCGCGTTGTCGCGCGCGCGCTGCACCAGCGCTGCGCTGCCCTCGACGCCCAGCACCTCGCCGCCCAGCCGCGCCAGCGGCAGCGCGAAGTTGCCCAGCCCGCAGAACCAGTCGATCACCCGCTCGCCGGGCCGCACGCCGAGCAAGCCCAGCGCACGCACGACCAGCACGCGGTTGACCGCGTGGTTCACCTGCGTGAAGTCGGTCGGCCGAAACGGCATCACGACGCCGAACTCGGGCAGGGCGTAGGCCAGTTCGGGCCCGTCGTCGTCGAGCCGGTGCACCGTCTCGGGGCCCTTGGGCTGCAGCCACCATTGCACGCCGTGCTCGCGCGCGAAGGCGCGCAATCGTGCGAGGTCGCCCGCCCCCAGCGGCTCGAGGTGACGCAACACCAGCGCGACCACCACGCCGTCGGCGGCGTCGCCGACCGCGACCTCGATCTGCGGCACGCGGTCGCGTGCATCCATCGTCGCCACCAGCGCGCGCAGCGCCGGCAGCAGCGCGCTGACCGCGCCCGGCAGCACCTCGCAGCGGGACATGTCGGCGACGTAGCTCGACTTGCGCTCGTGGAAGCCGACCAGCACCCCCCCCTTCTTCGGCACGTGACGCACCGACAGCCGAGCGCGACGCCGGTAGCCCCAGGCGGGCCCCTCGATCGGGCGCAGCACACGCTCGGCGCGCACCTTGCCCAGGTGCCACAGCTGGTCCTCGAGCACGCGCTGCTTGACCGCGACCTGCGCGGCAGGGTGCAGGTGCTGCATCTTGCAGCCGCCGCAGGCGCCGGCGTGCAGCCCGAAGTGCGGGCACGCGGGGCGCACGCGCTGCGCGCTCTCTCGCTGCAGCGCCGACATCACCGCCTGCTCCCACTGCGCCTTGCGCCGCGTCACGCGCACCTGCACGCGCTCGCCGGGCAGCGCGCCCTCGATGAACACCACCTTGCCCTGCGCGTCGTGCGCCACGCCCTGCGCGTCGAGGTCGAGCGACTCGACCTGCAGCCACTCGTCGTCTGCCGTCATGCGCGGCGATTATCCCGGCCTCCAGGCCGGTGGTTCAGAACACGGAATCGCGGTCGACGCCGTGGCGCGCCATGCCTCGGCGCAGCTTCAGCAGCGCCTCCTGCTGGATCTGGCGCACGCGCTCGCGCGTCAGCCCGAGGCGCTCGGCCAGCACCTCGAGCGTCTCGGGCTCGCGTTCGGCCAGCCCGAAGCGCCCCGCGACCACCTCGCGCTCGCGCTCGTTGAGCTGCGCCAGCCCGGAGCCGATCAGCTGCGCCAGTTCGTGGTGCAGCATCGCTCCGGCGGGGTCGTCGGCCTGGTCGTCGACGACCTGGTCGAGCATCGACTCGACGCCGTCGCGCTCCAGCGGCGCGTCGAGCGACGCCGGGTGTTCGGCATAGCTCAGCAGTTCGGCCACCTCGGCGGGCGTGCGCTCGGTGGCCGCGGCGATCTCCTCGACGCTGATCGCGCGGTCGCCGGCCGCGGGGTCGCGACCGTCGCGCGCCTCGAGCGCGCGGCGTGCCTTGAGCACCTGGTTGAGCTCGCGCACCACGTGCACCGGCAGGCGCACCAGCCGCGCCTGCTGCATGATCGCGCGCTCGATGCTCTGGCGGATCCACCACGACGCGTAGGTCGAGAAGCGGAAGCCGCGCTCGGGCTCGAACTTGGCGATCGAGTGCATCAGCCCGAGGTTGCCCTCCTCGATCAGGTCGCCCAGCGGCAGTCCTCGACCGAGGTAGTTCTTCGCGATGCTGACGACCAACCGCAGGTTGTGCTCGATCATCGCCTGGCGGGCATCGAAGTCGCCGGCGCGCGCGCGCACCGCGGTGTCGTACTCCTGCTGCGGGGTGAGCAGCGGCGCACGCCGGATGACGCGAAGGTAGGCCTGCAACGCATCGGCGGCGTCACCGGCATCGGCGAGCAGCGCCGCGGGGTCGGCCGTGGCGCCCGCTGCGGCATCGGCGAGCGCGTCGCCGTCGACCGGCGCAGTGGGTGGCTCGTCGCGCCCGTTGCCGCCCCGCTCGTGTGACATCCGGGTGCGGGGCATGGCGGGACAGGTGTGACGGCGTGCCGCGGCCTAACGCGGCGGCAGCAGCTTGGACGGATCGATCGGCCGACCCTGGCGACGGATCTCGAAGTGCAGTTGCACCCGCTCGGCGTCGGTCGACCCCATCTCGGCGATCTTCTGCCCGCGGCGCACGACCTGGTCCTCCTTGACGAGCAACGACTGGTTGTGGGCGTACGCGCTGAGGTAGGTGTTGTTGTGCTTGACGATCACCAGGTTGCCGTAGCCGCGCAGACCGGCGCCCGAATACACCACGCGGCCGTCGGCGGCGGCGAACACGGGGTCGCCCGCCTTGCCGAGGATCGACAGTCCCTTGTTGCGGGCGTCGTCGAAGGGCGACGCGACCGGGCCAGCAGCCGGCCAGGTCCAGGCGATGTCTTCGTCGGGGTCGCGCGACGCGGGCGGCGCAGTCGTCGTCGGCGCCGTGGCGACGACCGCCGGCGCCGCGGCGCCCGACCCCACCGGCTGTGTCACCGCGCCGGCGCTCGCGGGCGCGGTGCCCTGCGTGGTGGCGTTCGGCGCCGCGGACGACGCCGGCGGGGTCGACGCGGCCGGCGCCGGCGCGGTGGCCTGGGCACGCGCCGCTGCGGGCGCTTCGGTCGGTGCCGTGACACGCAGCACCTGCCCGACCTCGATCACGTTCGGGTTCTCGAGGTTGTTCCAGCGCGCGATGTCGCGCCAGTTCTGGCCCGTCTCGAGGCCGATGCGGATCATCGTGTCGCCCGGCTTGACGGTGTAGTAGCCCGGCTTGCCCGCGTGCTCGGCGCCGGGCAGCGGCGCCGCCTGCCCCGGCGACACCGCGAGCGCTTCGGCCGCGCCGCTGGGCACCGGCGCGGCAGGGGCGCGCGCGGTCGGTGCGCGGGCCTCGACCGGTGCCTGGCGATGCGGCGAGGCGCAGCCCCCGACGAACATCGCCAGTGCGATGGCGACCGGGGCCCAGCCTCTGCGTGAAGTCTGTGTCATGCCCTGCAATCTGCCTTCGTCAGAAGACGCCGGATTGTAGGGGGACGAACTGCACCGCCTCGTGCGCCTGCCGACGCAGCCCGCGCTCGTCGCGGTCGACGACCACCAGCACCTGACCACCGCCGATGGCGCGCAGCGGCGCCACCAGGCGCCCACCCACCGCGAGCTGGTCGAGCCAGGCGTCGGGCAGCGCCTCGCCGCCTGCGGCGGCGATGATCGTGTCGTACGGCGCGTTCGGCGGGTGGCCCATGCGGCCGTCGCCATAGACCAGGCGCACGTTGTCGCGCGGCTGCGAGGCCAGCAGCTCGCGCGCCTTGTCGTGCAGCGCGCGCAGCCGCTCGATCGACACCACCTGGCGCGACAGTCGCGCCAACAGCGCCGCCTGGTAGCCGCAGCCGGTGCCGATCTCGAGCACGCGCCCCAGCGAGCCGCCGGCGGCCGCGTTGCGGCCGTCGAACAGCAGCTCGAGCATGCGTGCGACGACCGACGGCTTCGAGATCGTCTGCGCGTGGCCGATCGGCAGCGCGGTGTCCTCGTAGGCCTGCGGCACCAGCGCCGTGTCGACGAAGTGGTGACGCGGCACCGCGGCGAACGCCGCGAGCACCGCCTCGTGGCGCACGCCGCCGGCGCGCAGTCGCTGCACCATGCGCTGGCGCACGCCGCTGGAGTCGAGCCCGACGCCGGCGGGTGCATCGGCGGCCGTGCGCGCCGCCGGCGCGGCGGTGCGCCGCGTCGCCGACGCCGGCGAGGAGGAGATCCGGTCGAGCGACAGCGGAAATCGCGGCGCGCGGCCGCTCACCGCCGGCCCTCGACGACGTCGCGCCAGTGCGGCAGCGCCTCGTGGTCGGTCAGGTCGACCTGCAGCGGGGTCACCGAGACGAGGCCGGCAGCGACGGCGTGGAAGTCGGTGCCTTCGCCGCCTTCGCGCGCGTCGCCGGCCGGGCCGATCCAGTAGATCGTCTCGCCGCGCGGGTTGACCTGGCGGATCACCGGCTCGCTCGCGTGGCGGCGCCCCAGCCGCGTCACCCGGCGCGCGAGCCGGTCGGCGTCGGCGCGGTTCGGGATGTTCACGTTGAGCAGCCACGGCCCCGGCGCCGGCGGCGCGGCCAGCACCTGCTCGACCACCTGGCGTGCCACGCGCGCCGCGGCGTCGAGGTGCGCCCAGCCCTTTTGCACCTGCGAGAACGCGATCGCCGGGATGCCGAACAGGTAGCCCTCCATCGCCGCGGCGACGGTGCCCGAGTACAGCGTGTCGTCGCCCATGTTCGCGCCGTTGTTGATGCCCGACAGCACCAGGTCGGGGCGCTGCGGCAGCAGCCCGGTGAGCGCGACGTGCACGCAGTCCGACGGCGTGCCGCTGACCACCTGCGCGCCGTTGCCGGCGCGGAACACGGTCAGCGGGCGGTTCAGCGTCAGCGCGTTCGACGTGCCGCTGGCGTTCTGCTCGGGGGCGATGACGTCGACCTCGCCGAGGCCTTGCATCGCCTCGACGAGGGCGGCCAGTCCGGGAGCGAGGTAACCGTCGTCGTTAGCGATGAGGATGCGCATGCGCGACGATTGTAGGAGCCGTCGCCGAGGTGACGGCCGCCGCACCGCGGCTGCCTATCATCGCGGCTTCGACGACGACACCGGGAGACCGACGATGCAAGGCTGGCTGTGCGAGACGCTCGACGGAGTCGACGCGCTGCAGTGGCGCGAGATGCCCACGCCGCAGCCGCAGGCGGGCCAGGTGCGCGTGGCCATCCACGCCGCCAGCCTGAACTTTCCCGACCTGCTGATCGTCGAGGGCAAGTACCAGATGCGCCCGCCGTTGCCGTTCGTGCCCGGCAGCGAGTTCTCGGGTCGTGTCGACGCGGTGGGCCCGGGCGTCGAAACGCCGCGCGTCGGCGACGCGGTGGCGGTGATCGGCAGCCACGGCGGCTTTGCGACGCACGCGCTGGTCGACGCGTCGCGCGTGATCCCGCTGCCGCCGGGGTTCGCGCTCGACGACGCCGCGGCCTTCGCGTTCACCTACGGCACCGCTCACCACGCGCTGATCGACCGCGGCCAGCTGCGCGCCGGCGAGACGGTGCTGGTGCTCGGCGCGGCCGGCGGCGTCGGCACCGCCGCGGTGCAGGTCGCCAAGGCCGCGGGCGCGCGCGTCATCGCCGCCGCGTCGAACGCCGACAAGTGCGCGCTGTGCCGCGAGATCGGTGCCGACGAAACGATCGACTACGGCCGCGAGGACCTGCGCGAGCGCCTGAAGGCGTTGACCGGATCGCGTGGCCTCGACGTCGTCTACGACCCGGTGGGCGGCGCGCTGGCCGAGCCGGCGCTGCGCGCGGTGGGCTGGCGCGGGCGCTACCTGGTGATCGGCTTCGCCGGCGGCACGATCCCGGCGCTGCCGTGGAACCTGCCGCTGCTCAAGGGCAGCTCGATCGTCGGCGTGTTCTGGGGCGAGTTCGTGCGCCGCGAACCGCAGGCCTTCGCGGTGGCGATGCGCGAGCTGGCGCAGTGGCACGCGCAGGGCAAGGTCAAGCCGGTGATCGACCAGCGCCTGCCCATGAGCGCGCTGCGCGACGCCTACGCGCGCATGGCCTCGCGCCAGGTGCGCGGCAAGGTGCTGCTGGTCAACCGATGAGCGCCCGCTGATCCGCCTTCGGCCCCTGCCCCCCGGGTTTCGCAGGGCCCTTTCGGTTCCCTGGGCGCACAACCCCAGCGCCCCGGCAAGGCGCTTGTGTCTCGGCGAAGCTTGGCATCGCCGTGAAGTGCCGCCGCAGCCCGGGCCGGATCCTCGGCTGGTCGCTTGAAGCCATGCGGTTCGTCTGTCGCGGCTTCCACCAACGACGGTGGAGCCACAGCGTAAAGTCACCCACGCTCACGCCTCAACGCGCCGCACCAGCGAGGCACCGAACCCCTGGCACCGCCAGGGTGGCCGCATCAATCGCTGCTGACGTTCAGCCAGGCCCAAGGGGCGAGCGACCTCGCCGCCGATCACCTGATCGCGCCGATCTCGTGCAGTGGCGCGTCGTGCTCGATGCGGGCCAGTCTCGGCAGCCCTTCGGCACGCGAATCACGAAACTGCGAAACGAGCGGAGCGGACCCACGCTCCGGGGCCGGGTCCGATGCGCGATGAGGTGCGGTTCTCGCGCCGAGGGCCTGGCTGACGTCGTCAGGCGTGCGCGGCGGCAGCGACGGATGGGTCGGGTCGCGTGCCTCGCGCGCCGCGCGTCACCGTCAAGCCGAGCGTCGCGGCGAGCAGCAGCAACAGCGTCGAGGGCTCCGGCACAGGCTGCGCGGTCGGCGCGAAGCTATCCCGGTAGTTGCTCCCGGACGCCGAGCGGATCGTGTACGGCACGGACTCCCCGTTCCAGGTGACGTCGGCGATGCCGTCCCAGTAGATGGAATTGCCGGCGTCGAACAGCATCGAGGCAGAGCCGCCGGAGTCGGCGGCCTGCAAGCCGACGCCGGCCTGGGTCACGGCCGCGGTCCGCATGCCCAGTCCGAACTCCAGCCCGAACACGAAGCCGAGCCCGTAGCGGGCGCGGGCCTCGTAGCTGCCCGGGGCGACCTCGACGACATCCAGGTTCCCGCAGTACAGACCAGGAGTCGACCAGTTGCCCAGGTAGATGTTGCAGCCATCCCCGACCGTTTGAAGGCCGCTAGCCAGATAGGCGTCCCAATAGGTCGAGAAGCTGACCGTGCCGGCATTGGAGACGTTGGTTCCGCGCACATCCTCCAGGAAGGCCGCGCTGAAGGTCAGCAGCACGTCGAACCAGAGCACGCCGTTGTCACCCGTCGGGGCGACTGTGCTGTCGATGGTCAGGGTGTCAAGGAAGGACGCGCGTGCCGTCGCGCTGGCGCCGATGCCGCCAGCGCTCTGCCCGCCTTGGATGTCCCAATTCACGCTGGCGTTGGCGACGAGCTTGCCGAAGCCATAGCCGGCCTCGGCCCGGGCGTCGGCGGACCGCGTGTAGCCGGGCCCCGATTCCAACGCCGCGTCCTGTTCGAGCGGGGTGGCCAGGTCCGCCTCCACAACCACGGCCACGGCGTGCGCGGATGGCATCAGGCCCGGCGCAAAGCCGGCCGCTGCAAGGACACCGGCGACGAGAACAGCACTCAGTTGACGCATGCTTCCCCCTTTGTGGTTGACCGCGGACTCGGTGACCCGCGCCGCCGGGCGCAAGCAAGAAAAGCGCCAATGCAGCGTCGATTGATGAAGTTGATTCGAATCAAGGACTTGGTGTCCGTCACGGATTCGATGAGGCCACGCGTGTCAAGAAGTCCGACAGCGCAGGATCTCGCTGTCGGGCATACTGTCGCGAAGGGAAACAGCCATCGCGGCCCATCCTGTGGCCCGTATCCGCGACCTCGATCGCCGGGCTTTGGTTCGCTCGCTGCTCGCAGCGGTGGGGCGCACGGAGCACGATCCACGCAGGCGAGCGGCACCGCGGTATGGCGCCGCCGCGCGCGTCCATGCGCTACAGTGCGCGGCGTCGGAGTCGCCGGCCGAGCGCCGGCCCCGTCGCCTGCGGCGCCGCATCGGCGCGCGGCGGACTCCGCGAGGGATGCACGCATGGCCGTCAAGGTGCTGATCGTCGAGGACAACCCGGTGGCGCGCAGCTTCCTGTGCCGGGTCGTGCGCGAGAGCTTCAGCGACCCGATCGCGATCGTCGAAACCGCCGACCTCGAGTCCGCGCGCCGGCAGATCGAGCTCACCGGCGGCAGCGACGGTTTGCACGGCACCGACCCGTTCAAGCTGATCCTCGTCGACCTCGAACTGCCCGACGGCAACGGCATGGAGCTGCTGTCGGCGCTGACGCAGTACCCGGCGACGAAGATCGTCACCACGCTGTACTCCGACGACGACCACCTGTTCCCCGCGCTGCAGTGCGGCGCCGACGGCTACCTGCTCAAGGAAGATCGCTTCGAGGTGCTCGTCGAGGAACTGCAGAAGATCGTGCGCGGGCAGCCGCCGCTGTCGCCGGCCATCGCGCGGCGGCTGCTGATGCACTTCCGGCCGTCGAACCCGGGCGACGGCGCGGCGCCGGCGCCGGGGCTGTCGAGCAGCGCAAGCTCGGCCGCGCGGCCGGTCGCGATCGGGCCGGCGCCCGAGCACGAGCGCCTGACGCCCCGCGAGACCGAGGTGCTGACCTACCTCAGCAAGGGCTTCACGATCAAGGAGATCGCGAGCCTGATGGGCATCAAGTGGTTCACCGTCAACGACCACATCAAGTCCATCTACCGCAAGCTCAACGTGTCCAGCCGCGCCGAGGCGGCGGTGCTGGCGACCAAACACGGGTTGGTCTGACCGACCATCCTGCGCGGCGATGGCCGCCGACAGCCCCACGTTGACCCCCTCGCCGCGCGCCGTGCCGGCCGGTGGTGGGATCGAAGCGTCCTGGTGGCTCGGCTGGCGGCTGCGCGTGCTGCTGCTGGCGATGCTGGCGTTTGCCGTCGGCCTCGTCGTGCTCGTCAGGATGCTCGCCGTCGAGCCGCACGTGGCGGCGCAGTGGCGCGCCGACGCCGCCGGGCGGCTGCTGCTGCTCGACGCCCACGACCGCGCGCTGGCCGCGCGTCGCGGCCAGCCGGTGAACGCGCTCGTCGTCGCCGGCGCGTCGCCGGTGCCGCTCGACGCGCTGGCGCTGCAGCACCTGCCGCGCTGGCTGCCCGACGACGCGGCCCGCGAACGCCGGCTGCGTCAGGAACGCGCCTGGCGCGCCGCGCTGGCCGGCGGCGCTGCCGTGCTGCGCTTCGCCGACGGCGGCGAGGCGAGCGTGCGCGCCGCCGCCAGAGGCCTGGGCGGCATCGGTCTCGCGTTCTGGCCGCTCGCCGCGCTTGCCGCGCTGCTGTGGGCCGGGGGATGGGTCATGCTGCTGGCGCGCCTTCAGTGGCGGCTCGCGCCCTACCTGGCGCTGGCGTGGGCGCAATCGGCGGCGTTGCTGCTGCTGGCCGTCGCGTCGGTGCCCGGGCCCGGCGTCGCGCTCGGCCTGGGCGGATCGATCGGCAAGGCGCACGCCGCGCTCGACCTGATCGGCGCCGCGGCCGCGGTGCACGGCGCCGCGATGCACCCGCGGGTGCTGGCGCGTGCGAGCGTGCTGGCCGCCGCCGCCTGGGCGGTGGCGCTGGCCGTGGCCGCGCTGGTCGCTGCCGGCCGGGTCGCCCCGTGGGACGGCGCGCAGCCGGCGATGCTCGCGCTCGGCGTCTGTGCCGTGGCGCTGCTCGGCTTCAGCCATGCACGGCGACCGCACCCGGTGGCGCCGGTGCTGCAGCGCTTCGGCGCGATCGCCGTCGGCGCGCTCGCGCTGCTGAGCGTGGCCGCGCTGGTGCAGCCGCGGCACGGCGACACCCTCGCACCGCTGCCGCTGGTGGGCGTCTCGGCGTGGCACGTGTTCGTCGCCGCGCTGCTGCTGGCGCTGCCGCTGCTGCCCGTCACGCGAAGGCCGCTGCGCGAGTTCGTGCTGATCGCCGGGGTGGCGGCCGTCGCGATGGCGATGCAGCTGCTGTTCGGCCCGCTGTTCGACCTCGACGCGCCGACGTCGGTGGCCGCGGCGATCGGCGCCGCGCTGGCGCTGTACGCCGGCGCGCGGCGATGGCTGGCGCGCCCGCTGGCCGGCCCGCGCGGCCCCGACCCGGTGCGCATGTTCGACCACCTGCTGCAGGCCGCGCGCACGATCGAGTCGCAGCCACGCGGCGGCGTCCAGGCGCTGCGGGCGCTGTGCGTCGCCCTGTTCGACCCCGGCGAGGTCGTCGTCTCGGCCGACGCGCCTCGTGGCGCGCGCGTGCGCGGCGGGGGGGCGACGCTGGTGGTGCCGGTGCCCGCGTGGGTGCAGGGTGGCGACGCCGGCGCGCGCGCGCTGGTGCTGAGCCACGCGCAGCGCGGCCAGCGCCTGTTCACGCGCGGCGACATCCGGCTGGCCGAGCGGGCGCTGGCGCAGCTGGCGCGTGCCGTGAGCTTCGATGACGCCGTCGAGCAGGGACGCCGCGAGGAGCGCGTGCGCCTGGCGCAGGACCTGCACGACGACATCGGCGCGCGGCTGCTGACGCTGATGTACCAGGCGCCGACGCCGCAGATGGAGGACTACCTGCGCCACACCCTGCAGGACCTGAAGACGCTGACCCGCGGTCTCGCGGCGTCGGGGCGCGGGCTCGACGACGCAGGCGCCGAGTGGAAGACCGACCTCGGCCAGCGCCTGCAGGTGGCGCACGTCGAGCTCGCGTGGTCGCTCGCGGCCGACCGCGAGGTCGAGCTCGGCGTCGTCGCCTGGTCGGCGCTGACGCGGCTGCTGCGCGAACTGGTGACCAACGTCATCGCGCACGCGCACGCGACGCGCGTCGACGTCGAAATCGCCGTCGACGGCGCGCACCTGACGCTGCAGGTCACCGACGACGGCGACGGCGGCGACCCGCGCGGCTGGGCCGCCGGCCTCGGGCTGTCGAGCGTGCGCAAGCGCGTGCGCCAGCTCGGCGGCAGCGTCGAGTGGTGCACGGTGCCGCCGCAGGGCATCCGCTGCCGCGTCGTCGTGCCGCTGCCGGCGGCCAGCGTCGCGGCGGCGCCGCGCGACGACCCGCCGCGCTGACGCCTACGCCGCCACCGGCACGAGGAAGTCGCGGCCGATGCCCGCGCCGACGTCGTTGACGCGATCGAGGAACTGCGTCAGGTACGCGTGCAGGCCGGTGGCCAGGATCTCGTCGATGCGCCCGTACTGCAGGTCGGCCTGCAGCCGGCCGGCGCGGCGCAGCGTCTCGTGGCTGTGCTCGTTGGCCACCAGCCGCAGGTTGCCGACGACCTCGTTCATGCTCGCCGCCAGCGAGCGCGGCATGTCGGCGCGCAGGATCAGCAGCTCGGCGACCTTGTCGGGGCGGATCACGTTGCGGTACACCTTGCGGTAGACCTCGAAACCCGAGACCGAACGCAGGATCGCGCTCCAGTGGTAGAAGTCCACCTCCTGCGCCGGGTGCGCCGGACCCACGCCGAAGAACTCGCTGGCGCGACCCTGGAACTTCACGTCGAGCAGCCGCGCGGTGTTGTCGGCGCGCTCCAGGAAGGTGCCGATGCGCACGAAGTGCAGCGACTCGTCCATCAGCATCGTGCCCACCTGCGTGCCGCGCGTCAGGTGCGAGCGGAACTTCACCCACTCGAAGATCGCGCCGGGGTCGCGCTCGAGGCCGGCGGTGCGCAGCATGCGGTTGAATTCGAGCCAGGTCTGGTTGATCGTCTCCCAGACCTCGGTGGTCAGCGTGCCGCGCACCGCGCGCGCGTTCTCGCGCGCGGCGCGCAGGCACGAGGCGATGCTCGACGGGTTGGCCTCGTCGCGCACCATGAAGCGCATGAGGTTCGTCGGCGCGACCTCGCCGTAGCGCTCGCGAAAGCCGCCGGTCAGCTCGGAGATCGACAGCAGCCCGCGCCAGCCCTGCTCGGCCTTGTCGGCCGACTGCGGCAGCAGCGACATCTGGTAGTTGACGTCGAGCATGCGCGCGGTGTTCTCGGCACGCTCCATGTAGCGCGCCATCCAGAACAGGTGGTCGGCGGTTCGTGACAGCACGTCAGTCCTCCAGCACCCAGGTGTCCTTCGTGCCGCCGCCCTGCGACGAGTTGACGACCAGCGACCCGGCCTTCAGCGCCACGCGCGTCAGCCCGCCGGGCACCATCTGCACGCTCTGGCCCGACAGCACGAACGGGCGCAGGTCGATGTGGCGCGGCGCGATGCCGGCGTCGACGAAGGTCGGGCAGCTCGACAGCGCGAGCGTCGGCTGGGCGACGTAGTGCTGCGGGTGCGCCTCGAGCGCGCGGCGGAACGCGGCGATCTCGGCGCGGGTCGCCGCCGGCCCGACCAGCATGCCGTAGCCGCCGGCGCCGTGCACCTCCTTGACGACCAGTTCTTCGAGGTGGTCGAGCACGTACTTCAGGTGCTCGCTCTCGCGGCACAGCCAGGTCGGCACGTTGGCCAGGATCGGCTTCTCGCCGAGGTAGAACTCGATCATCTTCGGCACGTACGGGTAGATCGACTTGTCGTCGGCGACCCCGGTGCCGATCGCGTTGGCCAGGTTGATGTTGCCGCGCCGGTAGACGTCGAGCAGGCCGGCGCAGCCCAGCGTGCTGTCGGCGCGGAACGCGGCGGGGTCGAGAAAGTCGTCGTCGACGCGCCGGTAGACCACGTCGACGCGCCGCGGGCCCTGCGTCGTGCGCATGTAGACGAAGCCGTCGCGCACGAACAGGTCCTGTCCCTCGACCAGCTCGACGCCCATCTGCTGCGCGAGGAACGCGTGCTCGAAGTACGCACTGTTGTACATGCCGGGCGTGAGCACCACCACCGTCGGCTCGTTGACGCCGGCCGGCGCCACCGCGCGCAACGTGTCGAGCAGCAGGTCCGGGTAGTGCGCCACCGGCGCGATGCGGTGCGACGCGAACAGCTCGGGGAACAGCCGCATCGTCATCTTGCGGTTCTCGAGCATGTAGCTCACGCCCGACGGCACGCGCAGGTTGTCCTCGAGCACGTAGGTGGTGGCGCTGCCGTCGGCGTTGGCGGCGCGCACGATGTCGATGCCGGCGACGTGCGCGTACACGCCGCCGGGCACGTCGACGCCCGTCATCTCGCGGCGGAACTGCGCGTTGGCGAGCACCGGCTCGCCGGGCACGACGCCGGCCTTCAGGATCTCCTGGTCGTGGTAGACGTCGTCGACGAAACGGTTGAGCGCGGCCACGCGCTGGCGCAGCCCGCGCTCGATCTCGCGCCACTCGGCGCTGGGGATGATGCGCGGGATCAGGTCGAACGGGATCAGCCGCTCGGTGCCGGCACCGTCCTCGTCCTTCTCGCCGTAGACGGCGAAGGTGATGCCCACGCGCCGGAAGATCACCTCGGCCTCCTCGCGCCGGGCGGCCATCGCCTCGTGCGGCTGCTGCTGCAGCCACTGCGCGAAGGCGCGGTAGTGCTCGCGCACGCCGCCCGCGGCGTCGTGCATCTCGTCGTAAGCGGCAGTCATCGTCGACAGCTCCGTCGTGCCAGGGCGATCAAGCAACTTGCGTGCCCCACGCTGGGGCGCAGGCATCACGGACGCCGGCGTCGAGCCGGCGGGTCGTCACGCGCTCCGCCAGGTCCTGGGCGCCGCCGCCGCGGATCACGCCCTTGAGCGGCGTGACGTCGCCGAAGTCGCGCCCCACCGCGAGGCGCACGTGATCCAGATCGGGGACGCGTTCGTTGGTCGGGTCGAGTTCGAGCCAGTCGCGCGCACCATCGGCGTGCGGGCACCACAGCGGCACCCAGGCGTGCGACGCGTCGGCGCCGACCAGCGCCGCCTCGCCGGGCGGCGGCTGCGTCAGCAGGTCGCCGCTGACGTAGCGCGCCGCCAGCCCCAGCATGCGCAACGCGCCGATCGGCAGGTGCGCGAAGTCCTGGCACACGCCGCGGCGCTCGCGCCAGACCTGCGCCAGCGGCGTGTCGACGCGGGTGCTGGCGGCGACGTAGGCGATGTCGGCGTGCACGCGGCGCATCAGCGCGCGCCGCCTCGGCCGCCGGGCGCCCCGCGGTGAGCGACGCCAGCGCGTGGTCGCGCAGCGCATCCAGGCGTGCCACGCGGCGGCGGCCTCGCCGCACCACCAGGTCGGCAGCGAGGGCGTCGCCAGGTCCTCGCCGAGCAGCGCTCGCGACACCGCCGGCAGGATGCCCTGCAGCGCCGGCGTCTCGAGACACGCGCTGCCCAGCGCGTTGGCGACGACGACACGCCCGGCACGCACGGCCTCCAGCAGCCCGGGCACTCCCAGCGTCGAGTCGGCGCGCAGCTCGAGCGGGTCGCACCACGCGTCGTCGAGGCGGCCCAGTAGCGCGTGCACCGGCTCCAGCCCCCCGACGGTCTTCAGGAACACGCGGTCGTCGCGCACCGTCAGGTCGTCGCCCTCGACCACTGGCACGCCGAGGTAGCGCGCCAGCAGCGCATGCTCGTCACAGGTCTCGCTGTAAGGGCCTGCGGTCGGCAGCGCGATGCGCGGCGACCCGGCTGCGGCGACCTCGGCGGCCTGCGCCTCGACGGTGTCGAGCAGCCGGCGGTAGGCCGACGTGATCTGCTGCACGCGCAGCTCGCGAAACGCGTCGGGGAACAGCCGCGAGACGATCAGCCGGTTGTGCAGCACGTGACCCTGCCCCGAGGGGTCTTCGCAGCATTGCGCGACCACCCACCAGTGGCCGTCGGGCCCGCGCGCCAGGTCGAAGGCGACGATGTGCAGGTGCAGACCGCCCGGCGACACGGTGCCGTGCAGCGCGCGCAGGTAGCCGGGGCGCCGGTACGGCAGTGTCGCCGGCGGCAACGCGTCGTGCAGCAGGCGCTGCGGCCCGTACAGGTCGGCCATCGTCGCGTCGAGCAGCCGCGCGCGCTGCACCACGCCGCGTTCGATCGCCACCCAGTCGCCGGGCTCGACGATCAGCGGCAGCGCCTCGAGCGGCCACAGCCGCGCCGGCCCGCGCGTGCCGGTGCCGCCGTGCACGTTGTGCGTGATGCCGTCGGCGTGGACCTCCTCGGCGAGTTGGCGCGCGCGCGCGTCGATCTCGGCGCGCGCGTCGGCCACGTCGGCCGGCAGCGTCGCGAACAAGCGCTGCCAGCTGGGCCGCAGCCGGCCGTCGGCGCCGTGCAGTTCGTCGTGCGCGCCGGCGTCGCGGTCGGTGCGCAGCAGGGCCGCGAGGACGCGCGCGCCCGGCGCCTCGGGCAACGTCGGACAGAACGCGGTCATGGTGGTGCGGACGCGGTCGACGGCATGCGGGCCACCTTAGCCGAGGCGCAGGTCGAGCGTGAACGGGAATTCCCGGCTCGCGGCCGCGGGCGCCACCTGCATCGCCCCCCGGCGTTTGGCCGAAGCGGAAGAAGCGCGCCAGCCGCGGGCTCTCGGCCTCGTGGGCGTTGGCCGGGAAGCTGTCGTCGTTGCGCCCGCCGGGGTGGGCGACGTGGTGGCGGCAGCCGCCGAGCGAGCGCCGCGGCCAGTTGTCGACGACGTCGAACGTCAGCGGCGCGTGCACGCCGATCGTCGGGTGCAGCGCCGAAGGCGGCTGCCACGCGTGGCGGCGCACGCCGCAGACGGACTCGCCGAAGTGGCCCGTGCGCCGCAGCGGCAGTGCACGGCCGTTGACGGTGACCGCGTGGCGGCTGCCGTTGCGGCCCGTGACCTTGACCTCGAGTCGCTCGAGCGACGAGTCGACGTAGCCCACCGTGCCGCCGACGGCACCTTCCTCGCCCATCGCGTGCCAAGGCTCGAGCGCGCTGCGCAGGCTCAGCCCGAGGCCGGCGACGGCGATCTCGCCGATCGGCGGGAAGCGGAACTCGAAGTGCGGCGCGAACCACTGCGCGCCGAACCCGAAGCCGGCCCGCGCCAGCTCGGCGACCACGTCGTCGAGGTCCATCTGCACGAAGGTAGGCAGCACGAAGCGGTCGTGCAGCGCCGTGCCCCAACGCGCGAGCCGCGTCGCGCCGGCCGCGGTGTACGGCTGGCGCCAGAACCACGCGACGAGGGCGCGCAGCTCGAGCAGCCCGAGCCGCCCGGTGGCGCCGTCGGGCGAGGACTGCTTGTCGATGCAGAACTCGGTGCGATGCGTGTTGCCGGTGACGTCGATCGGCAGGTGGCGCAGCGTGCGGTCCACCAGCCACGGCGGCACGCCCGCCTCGGCGTCGCCCGCCGCCCGGCGGCACTGGCCCGCCTGGCGCTCGATCTCGTTCAGCGCGATCTCGACCTCGTAGACCTGGTCGTCGCGCGCCTCGTCGAAGCACGGGCTCTGGCTCGTCGGCCCGACGAACAGGCCCGAGAACAGGCAGTTCAGGCTCGAGTGGTTGTGCCACAAGCCGAGCAGGCTGGCGAGCAGGGCGGGGCGGCGCAGGAACGGGCTGTCGGCCGGCGCCGCGCCGCCGAGCGCGAAGTGGCTGCCGCCGCCGGTGCCGGTGTGGCGACCGTCGAGCATGAACTTCCCGGTGCCAAGCCGGGTCCGGTGCGCAGCCTCGTAGACGAACTCGGTGTGGTCGACGGGTTCGTCCCAGTTCGATGCCGGGTGGATGTTGACGTCGATCACGCCCGGGTCGGGCGTGACCTGCAGCACCTTCAGCCGCGGGTCGCGCGGCGGCGGGTCGCCCTCGAACACGATCTTCAGGCCCAGCTCGGCCGCCGTGGCCTCGACCGTGCCGGCCAGAGCGAGGTGGTCCTCGAGGTGCACCTGCGACGGCATGAACACGGGCAGCACGCCGCCGTCGCCGATCGATCGGCCGCCGTGCTGCGCCCCGGCTTTCGGCCCGTTCATGCGCTGCGGGTCGCGCATCTCGACGCACAGCGCCGTGCGCACGATCCAGGGCGCGCTTTCGCCGCGCTGCGGCGGCACGTCGGCGCGCAGGTGCGGCGTCACCGGCACGTGGCCGGCGCCCGCGGACCACGGCGCGCCATCGCCGCGGGGCGCGAACGCGTCGTGCTCGAGGTGCAACGCGGTCTCGCCGGCCTTGACGGTCGGCAGCGAGTCCAGCGGCAGGCCGCAGCCGATCGGCGAGTCGCCGGGGGTCGGGTACAGCCGCTCGTCGCGAACGAACCAGCGCCCGCTGATCCACTTCGGCCCCGAGGCCCCGCCTGCCACCCGCGCTCGAGCAGCAACACGTAGCCGACGTGGTCCAGCCTCTGGTCGATCACGCGGCGCAGCCGCGCGCGTTCGAGCTCGTCGTCGAGCTTCGAGTCGAACGGGTCGACGTTGACCGGCAGCCTTCGCTCGCGCCACAGGAAGTACCCGGCTTCCTCGTGGCCCGGCGTCACGTGCCTGCGGTCCAGTCCGAGGCGCGTGGCCGGCGCCGCGATGAACCGCCTCGCATCGGCGTCCGTGACGCGCGGCGGCTCGCGCTCGTCGGCAAACAGCGTCAGGGCGTGCCAGCAGGGCTGCCCGTCGTCGCGCCATGCCACCGTCAGCGCCCAGCGGGGCAGCTGCTCGCCGGGGTACCACGTGCCCTGGACGAAGCGCAGGAAGCCGCCGCTGCCGTAGCGGTCGCGCAGCTCGTCGCCCAGGTTCAGGATGCGCTGCCACTGCGCGTCGCCGTACGTCCGCGTCACGCGCGGCGACTCGTGGATGCGCGTGACCGCCATGCGGTGCTCGAACTCGACCTCGGCGCCGCTCGGGCCGTCGATGACCCTGCCGTCCGGCTCGAGCTGGACGAGCTAGCCGCAGACGAATCGCGCCGCGAGCCCGAGGTAGCGCAGCAGTTGCACCAGCAGCCAGCCGGTGCGCGGCACGAGCCGCACCCGTTCTGGAGCGTCGTCTCGGGCGTCTGCACACCCGGCTGCATCCGGATCAGGTACGCGATCTCGCGCAGCAGCCGCTGGTTCAGGCCGACGAGGAAGTCGATGCCGCGCCGGCGCTCGCGCGGAACCGTGCGCAGGAACGCCTGGAAGCGCGGTGTCGGCGGCCCCGTGGCCAGGTACGGCAGCAGGTCGTGCTTCAGCCCGGCCGCGTACTCGAACGGCACTTGCTCGAAGTCGGGGTCGAGTAAAACATGTCGAACGGGTTATGGATCGACATCTCGGCGACGAGGTCGACGGTGATGCGCAACTGCGTCGTCGTCGCGGGGAACACTCGCCGCGCGAGGTAGTCGGCAAACGGGTCCTGCTGCCAGTTGACGAAGTGCTCCACCGGCTCGATGCGCATCGAGTACGCGAGCACTGGCGTGCGGCTGTGCGGCGCCGGGCGCAGGCGCACGACGCGCGGCGACAGCGAGACGCGCCGGTCGTAGCAGTACCGCGTGACGTGGTTCAGTGCGACGTGGATGGCCACCGGCGTCCCCCCGGAAGGAATCGAAGGTTCGCAGCAACCTCCGGGCCACTGCCCCGCGCCTGCCGGCGCGCACCGGTGCGGTGCGGTGCGGTGCGGTGCGGTGCGGTGCGGTGCGACGTCGCGTCGCGTCGCGTCGCGTCAGAACCGGCGATGCCAGTATCGTCGCGCGCGATCGCGCTCGCAGGTCGGCACCGTGTCGTCGGCTCCACGCCAGCGCCAGGCGCCACAGCGGTCGCTGCGCACGACCTCGATGCCGCGTTCGGCGTAGCGCTGCAGCACCTCGTCGGCCGGGTGGCCGAAGCGGTTGCGGTACCCGGCCTGCACCCAGGCCACCCGCGGCGCGACGGCGTCCAGGAACAGGGCGCTCGACGACGTTCGGCTGCCGTGGTGCGGCACCAGCAACCCGTCGCTGCGCAGGCGTTCGCCGACGCGACGCACCAGCGCCGCCTCCTGCGCCGCCTCGATGTCGCCGGCGAGCAGCACGGCGCGGCCGCGCTCGTCGACCACACGCAGCACGCAGCTCAGCGCGTTGGGCCTGAGCCCGCGCGTGTGGTCGTCGGCCGGCGGGTGCAGCAGCTCGAACTCGACGCCGTCCCAGCGCCAGCGCTCGCCGGCCTCGCAGCGGCGCGCCGCCGCGGCGACGGGCACCGCGGCGCCCTCGGGCACGGCGCCGATCACGCGCCGCACCGGCAGCGCCGCGAGCACCGCTGCGGCGCCGCCGACGTGGTCGGTGTCGCGGTGGCTGAGCACGAGCGCGTCGAGCCGCCGCACACCGAGTGAACGCAGCAGTGGCACCAGCACACGCTGCCCGGCGTCGCTGTCGCGCGAGTACTGCGGCCCGGCGTCGTACAGCAAGGCGTGGCGCGCGGTGCGCAGCAGCACCGCGCTGCCCTGCCCGACGTCGGCGACCAGCAGTTCGTAGCGCCCGTGCGGCGGTCGCTCGACCGCAGGCCACAGCAACGGCAGCACCAGCGGCAACGCCAGCGCGCGCAAGCGCCAAGGCAGCGGCGCGATCAGCAGCGCTGCCGCCAGCAACCCCGCAAGCTGCGTCCACCAGGGTGCCGCGGCGGCGACGTGCACCGCCGCCGGCCACGCCGCCAGCGATCCCAGCGCGATGGACAGCGCGCCGACGACGACGGCGCCCAGGTCCCACGCCGCAGGCACGATGGCGCCGAGCAGCGCCAGCGGCGTGACGACCAGCGTGACGACGGGGATCGCGACCAGGTTGGCGACGAAACCCACCAGCGACACCTGCTGGAACAGCACCAGCGTCAGCGGGGCCAGCCCGACGGTCGCGACGACCTGCGTTCGCAGCGCGCCGCGCACCGCGCGCCACAGCCGTGCGGCGCGCGACGCCACCCTGTCGTTTGACGCCGCCGCCGGCTGCGACCCCATCAGCAGCCCGACGGCGACGAACGACAGCCAGAACCCCGGTTGCAGCAGCGCCCAGGGGTCGACGGCGCTGACGGCCACCGCGGCGGCGAGCAGCACCAGCGGCCAGGGCCATTGCCGCCCGAGGCTGGCCAGTGCCGCTGCGGTGACCAGCATCCACACGGTGCGCTGCGCCGGCACGCCCCAGCCGGCGAGCAGCGCGTAGGCCGCGGCCGCGCCGACACCGCCCCAGCGCGCCGCGGTCGGCGCAGGCAGCCACAGCACCAGCCGCGCGCTGCGCCGCCAGGCGGCGGCCACCAGCGCGCCGGCGCCCCAGGCGAACATCGTGACGTGCAGTCCGCTGATCGCCACCAGGTGCGCGGTGCCGGTGGCGCGGAACACGTCCCAGTCGCTGCGGTCGATCGCCGCCTGGTCGCCCACCGACAGGCCGGCCAGCACGCCGGCGGCGCGCGGGTCGTCCGCGACGCGCGCGAACACCGCATCGCGCACGCGCTGACGCCAGCGCTCGACGCGCTGGCCGACGCGCGACGCGAGCCGCACCGGCGGCGGCGCGGCGGCGCCGTCGCGCACGTAGCCGGTGGCGCGCACGCCGCGCTCGAACAGCCACAGCTCGAAGTCGAACCCGTGCGGGTTGACCTGCCCGTGCGGCGCGCGCAGCCGCGCGGTCAGCCGCCAGCGCTGCCCGGCCTCGAGGTCGGACCCCGGGCCCGCCGTCGAGCCCTGCGCGCGGTCGCCGTACCAGCCCAGCGACACGCGCCGCGGCACGTCCACCGGGCAGCCGTGACGATGCGCGCGCTCGACCTCGAACGTGAAGCGCACGCCGGCGCTGACCTGCCGCGGCAGACTCGCGACGACGCCGACGAGTTCGAGGTCCTGCCCCTCGAGCGACTCAGGCAGCGCCTCTTGCAGCCGTTGCGCGGCGAGCGTGCTGGCCCAGGCGAAGCCCAGCGCGGCCACCGCGGGCAGTGCCAGCCCGCGCCACGCGCGACGGCGCGCCAGCGCCGCCGTGGCGATGCCCGCCAGCGCCGCGCCGAGCAGCGCGGCGAGCGTCGCGGAGTCGGCCAGCTCGCGCTGCTGCAACTGCACGCCGATCCCGGCCAGCCAAGCGAACGCCAGCGCGGCGAGCGTGCCGCCGCCCGGGGCGTCGCCGCGCAGGGCCTGCATCGGGCCAGTGTAGGATTCGCGCCTTCCGCCAGACCCCCCTCCGACAGGGGCCAGACCATGGCCGACCCGACCGCCACCCCCTCCGTCGCCGCCCGCCTGCGCTCGCTGGGCATCACGCTGCCGCCGCTGGCGGTGCCAGCCGCGGCGTACGTGCCGTTCGTGCGCAGCGGTTCGCTGGTGTTCGTCTCCGGCCACATCGCGCGCCGCGACGGCAAGCCCTGGGTCGGGCAGCTCGGCCTGACGATGGGCACCGACGAGGGCCGGGCGGCGGCGCGCGCGGTCGCGATCGACCTGATGGGCACGCTCGCCGCCGCGGTCGACGGCGACCTCGACCGCGTCGCGCGCATCGTCAAGGTGCTCGGCCTGGTCAACAGCACGCCGACCTACACCGAGCAGCACCTGGTGACCAACGGCTGCTCCGAACTGCTCGCACAGGTGTTCGCCGATGCCGGCGCGCATGCGCGCAGCGCGTTCGGCGTGGCACAGCTGCCGATGGGCGCGTGCGTCGAGATCGAGCTGATCGCCGAGCTGCGCTGAACACGATGCCGTCGCCGCGAGCCGGTTTCGCCGTCGGTGCGCTGCTGAGCGTGGCCGCGGTCGGCGCCGCGCTGGTGTCGCAGCATGTGTACGACATGCAGCCGTGCCCGTGGTGCGTGCTGCAGCGGCTGGTGTTCGTCGCGATCGCCGCGGCCTGCGTGCTCGGGCTGCTGTGGACCGGCCGCGCCGGGCGCGCGGCGGCGGCGCTGCTCACGCTGGCGCTGGCCGCCGGCGGCGTCGCGTCGGCGGTCTACCAGAACCAGGTCGCGGCGAAGAGCGAGTCGTGCGCCTTCACGTTCCCAGAACGCTTCATCGCCGCCACCGGCCTCGACGGCTGGCTGCCCGACGTGTTCCAGGCGCGCGCCAGCTGCATCGACGCCGCGGTCGACCTGCTCGGCGTGCCGTACGAGTTCTACAGCCTGGCGCTGTTCCTGCTGATCGGCGCCGGGTCGATCGCACTGCTGCGCCGGGGCTGACGCATCGACGGCGCGCGCCGTCCGCCGGGCGGGTCTACCCGGCGACGTGCGTCACCTTCGCGAACCCGTCGACCTTGTGTCCCTTGCGCGCGCGCCGCCCCTGGTGCGACGCCAGTGCGGCGCCGCGCAGCACCGCCTCGCGCGCCTTGCCGCCCCGGCCGCTGCCTTGCACCGCGAGCGCGTCGGCGCAGGTCGCGACCGCCTGCAGCGGCGCCTTCGCGTCGACGTCCATCAGCGTCAGACCGCGCCCGCCGTTGGGCTGCAGCTTGAGCTCGTCGCGGCCGAACACCAGCAGCCGGCCGTCGCCGGCCAGGCACGCGACGCGGTCGTGCGAGGGCTGCACGACGGCCGGCGCGAGCACCTGCTCGCCGGCGTCGACGCTGAGGAAGGTCTTGCCCCCGCGCGGGCGGCTGGTCAGGTCGCCGATGCGCGCGAGCAGCCCGAAGCCGCCGCTGCCGGCGAGCAGCAGCGTGGTGTCCGGGGCGCCGGCGACGTAGTGCGCCGGCTGCGTGCCGGCTTCGAGGTCGATCAGCGTCGTGATCGGCGCGCCGTCGCCGCGCCCGCCGGGCAGGTTGGCCACCGCGACCGTGTACACGCGCCCGTTGCTGCCGAACACGATCAGCACATCGACGCTGCGGCACGCGAAGACGCCGTACAGCGCGTCGCCGGCCTTGAAGCCCAGCGTCGCGACGTCGACCTCGTGGCCCTTGAGCGCGCGCACCCAGCCCTTGCGGCTGACGACCACCGTCACCGGCTCGTCGACCACGCGCACCTCGGCCACGGCACGCCTGTCGGCCTGGATCAGCGTGCGCCGCGCATCGCCGAACTGCTTCGCGTCGGCCTCGATCTCGCGGATCAGCGTGCGCTTGAGCGCGGCCGCGCTGCCCAGGATCTCCTCGAGCCTGCCCTGCTCGCCGCGCAGGTCCTTGAGTTCCTGCTCGATGCGGATCGCCTCGAGCCGCGCCAGCTGGCGCAGCCGGATCTCGAGGATGTCCTCGGCCTGCCGGTCGCTCAGCTCGAAGGCGGCGATCAGCGCCGGCTTGGGCTCGTCCGACTCGCGGATGATGCGGATCACCTCGTCGATGTTCAGCAGCACCAGCTGCCGGCCCTCGAGCACGTGGATGCGGTCGAGCACCCTGGCCAGCCGGTGGCGCGTTCGGCGCTGCACCGTGTCGCGGCGAAAACCGATCCACTCGACGAGCACCTGGCGCAGGCCCTTGAGCGTCGGGCGGCCGTCGGCGCCGACCATCGTCAGGTTGATCGGTGCGCTCGTCTCGAGGCTGGTGTGCGCGAGCAGCGTGTTGACGAGCGACTGCGGCTCGACGCTGCGGCTCTTCGGCTCGAACACCAGGCGCACCGGCGCGTCCTTGCTCGACTCGTCGCGCACCGCGTCGAGCACCGCGAGCACGGTCTGCTTGAGCTGCAGCTGGTCGGCGCCGAGCGCCTTCTTGCCCGCCTTGACCTTCGGGTTGGTCAGCTCCTCGATCTCCTCGAGCACCTTCGCCGCGCTGGTGCCCGGCGGCAGCTCGGTGACGACGAGCTGCCACTGCCCGCGCGCGAGGTCCTCGATCGTCCAACGCGCGCGCACCTTCAGGCTGCCGCGGCCGCCGGCGTAGGCGTCGCGGATGTCGGCGTCGGCGCTGATGATCTGCCCGCCGCCGGGGTAGTCGGGGCCGGGCAGCAACGCGAACAGCTCGTCGTCGGCGAGCTTCTCGTCGCGGATCAGCGCGACCGCCGCGGCGGCGACCTCGCGCAGGTTGTGGCTGGGGATCTCGGTGGCCAGACCGACCGCGATGCCGCTGGCGCCGTTGAGCAGCACGAACGGCAGCCGCGCCGGCAGCAGCTTCGGCTCGTCGGTCGAGCCGTCGTAGTTGGGCTGGAAGTCGACCGTGCCTTCGTCGATCTCGTCGAGCAGCAGCCGCGCGATGGCGCTCAGTCGCGCCTCGGTGTAGCGCATCGCCGCGGCGCCGTCGCCGTCGCGGCTGCCGAAGTTGCCCTGGCCGTCGATCAGCGGGTAGCGCAGGCTGAAGCCCTGCGCCATGCGCACCAGCGCGTCGTAGGCGGCGGTGTCGCCGTGCGGGTGGAACTTGCCGAGCACGTCGCCGACCACGCGCGCGCTCTTGACGGGCTTGGCGTTGGCCGCCAGCCCCATGCGCTGCATCGAATACAGGATGCGGCGCTGCACCGGCTTCTGGCCGTCGCAGACGTCGGGCAGCGCGCGGCCCTTGACCACGCTGAGCGCGTATTCCAGGTACGCGCGCTCGGCGTAGTCGGCCAGCGCGAGCGCGTCGTCGTCCGACGCGGCGGCAGCGGAGAAGAGATCGTTCATCGTCGCAAGGGGGGTCGGTGGTCACCGGGTGCACACCGGGGCCGGGATTGTCGGCCAGGCCGCGCGCGCGTGGCGCTCAGCCGTCTTCGTCGCCGAGCGCGACGCGCGCCTCGTACTCGCGGTCGAGCATGCTCATCACGACCAGCGTGTCGTAGCCGTCGGCGAGGTCCGACGACACGCGCACGCTCTCGCGCAGCCGCCCCTCCTCGACGAAACCCTCGCTGGCGTACAGCGCGAGCGCACGCCGGTTCAGGCTCTTCACGTCGAGCCAGAAGCGGTGCGCGTGCAGGTCGCGGAACGCGATGCGCTTGAGCAGGCGCACGCAGGCGCGGCCGTAGCCCAGGCCCTTGGGCTGCAGCACGATGCGCTTGAGCTCGACCGAGCGGTGCGGGCTGCGGCAGCCCTGCAGGATCACGAAGCCGGCGCTGGCGAAGTGTTCGCCGCACTCGACGATGAAGTGGCGGAAGTCCGGAAAGCGCACCGCACCCTCGTGCTGCGTGCGTTCCCACGGCGTGATGAAC
Organism: Azohydromonas sp.; assembly: GCF_035325925.1. NCBI lineage: Bacteria > Pseudomonadati > Pseudomonadota > Betaproteobacteria > Burkholderiales > Sphaerotilaceae > Azohydromonas > Azohydromonas sp. The sequence goes on from NZ_DAOKZA010000021.1 coordinate 27,748, forward strand.
GGCAGGTTGTGGCTGTCGACCTCGACCTGGTGCACGAAGTCCAGGTCCGACAGCATCGTCGGGCGCAGCCGCACGCGCAGCAGGGCCTCAGACATCGACTTCGACCGCGTCGCCGCGCAGTTCCATCAGCTCGCGCCGCGCCGCCGCCTCGCCCTTGCCCATCAGCCGGTTCAGCGACTTCACCGTCGCGTCGAAGCCGAGCGCCGCGAACGACACCGGCAGCAGCCGCCGCGTGTCGGGGTTCAGCGTGGTCTCCCACAGCTGCTCGGCGTTCATCTCGCCGAGGCCCTTGAAGCGGCTGATCGTCCAGCTGCCGTCCCTTGCGCCTTCCTTGCGCAGCTTGTCGAGCGCCGCCTCGAGCTCGCCGTCGTCGAGCGCGTAGATCTTCGCCGCCGGTTTCCTGCCGCGCGCCGGCGCGTCGACGCGGTACAGCGGCGGGCGCGCGATGTACACGTGCCCGCGTTCGACGAGCGTCGGGAAGTGGCGGAAGAACAGCGTCAGCAGCAGCACCTGGATGTGCGAGCCGTCGACGTCGGCGTCGCTCAAGATGCACACCTTGCCGTAGCGCAGCCCCGACAGGTCGGGCGCGTCGTTCGGCCCGTGCGGGTCGACGCCAATCGCCACCGCGATGTCGTGGATCTCGTTGTTGCGGAACAGCAGGTCGCGCTCGACCTCCCAGGCGTTGAGCACCTTGCCGCGCAGCGGCAGCACCGCCTGTGTCTCCTTGTCGCGTCCCATCTTCGCGCTGCCGCCGGCGCTGTCGCCCTCGACGAGGAACACCTCGTTGCGGCTCAGGTCGCGGCTCTCGCAGTCGGTGAGCTTGCCCGGCAGCACGGCCACGCCCGAGCCCTTCTTCTTCTCGACCTTCTGCGCCGCACGCTGGCGCACCTGCGCCTGGCGGATCACGAGTTCGGCCAGTTTCCTGCCGACCTCGACGTGCTGGTTCAGCCACAGCTCGAGCGCCGGGCGCACGTAGCTCGACACCAGCCGCAGCGCGTCGCGGCTGTTCAGCCGCTCCTTGATCTGGCCCTGGAACTGCGGGTCGAGCACCTTGGCCGACAGCACGAAGCTGGCGCGCGAGAACACGTCGTCGCTCATCAGCTTGACGCCCTTGGGCAGCAGCGCGTGCATCTCGATGAAGCCCTTGACGGCGGCGAACAGGCCGTCCTTCAGGCCCGCCTCGTGCGTGCCACCGGCCACCGTGGGGATCAGGTTGACGTAGCTCTCGCGCAGCACCGCGCCCTCGTCGGTGAAGGCGACGCACCACGCGGCGCCCTCGCCTTCGGCGAAGTTCTCGGTCTCGCCCTCCCCGGCGTAGTGCTCGCCCTCGAACAGCGGGATCAGCGGCTCGGCCGGCAGCGACTGCAGCAGGTAGTCGCGCAGGCCGCCCTTGTACAGCCAGGTCTGAACCTCGGGCTCCTTCTGGCCGCTCTTCTCGACGCTCAGCGTCACCGTCACGCCCGGCATCAGCACCGCCTTGCTGCGCAGCAGGTGCGTCAGCTCGTGCTTCGGCAGCTCGACGCCGTCAAAGTACTTCGGGTCAGGCCACACGCGCACCTGCGTGCCGTGCCTTCGCTCGCCGGGCTGCGCCCTGCGCCTGCCGAGCGGCTGCGCGACGTCGCCGCCGGCGAAGCCGATCGTCGCCACCTCGGCGTCGCGCCACACCGTGACCTGCAGCTTCTTCGCCAGCGCATTGGTCACGCTGACGCCGACGCCGTGCAGGCCGCCGGAGAAGCTGTACGCGCCGCCGGCGCCCTTGTCGAACTTGCCGCCGGCGTGCAGCCGCGTGAACACGATCTCGACCACCGGCACGCCTTCGTCGGGGTGCAACCCGAACGGGATGCCGCGCCCGTCGTCGTCGACGCTGACCGAGCCGTCGGCGTGCAGCGTCACGCCGATGCGCTTGCCGAAGCCGGCGAGCGCCTCGTCGGCGGCGTTGTCGATGACCTCCTGCACGACGTGCAGCGGGTTGTCGGTGCGCGTATACATGCCCGGGCGCTGCTTCACGGGCTCGAGGCCCTTGAGCACGCGGATCGAGGCTTCCTCGTAGCGGGGGGTCTTGCTGCTGGGCATCGCGGCATTCTAGGAAGCCGGCAGCGCGCGCCCGATTCCTGGACAATGCTGGCATGAGTACAAACCCGGGCACGACGGGTGCCGCGCCGCGGCTGTCGATGGCGCAGGTGCTGTGGTGCGGCGCCGCGATCGTCACGCTGAGCATGGGCATCCGCCACGGCTTCGGCCTGTGGCTGCAGCCGATCACGATGGAGCGCGGGTGGACGCGCGAGACCTTCGCCTTCGCGCTGGCGGTGCAGAACCTCGCCTGGGGCCTCGCCGGGCCGTTCGCCGGCATGCTCGCCGACCGCTTCGGCGCCTTCCGCGTGCTCGCGGCCGGCGGCGTGCTGTACGCGCTCGGCCTCGTGCTGATGGCGATGGCGACGTCCGGGCTGGCCTTCACCGGCAGCGCCGGCGTGCTGCTGGGCATGGCCCAGGCGGGCACGACCTACGCGGTGATCTACGGCGTGATCGGCCGCCAGGTCGATCCGGCGAAGCGGTCGTGGGCGATGGGCGTGGCCGCCGCCGCCGGCTCGTTCGGCCAGTTCCTGATGGTGCCGGTCGAGAACTGGCTGATCGCCGGCCTCGGCTGGCAGTCGGCGCTGTTCATCCTCGGCTGCGCGGCGCTGGCGATCGCGCCGCTCGCGCTCGGGCTGCGCGAACCTCAGGTGGCCGCGCACAGCGGCCCGGTGCAGACGATCGGCGCGGCGGTGCGCGAGGCCTTCGCGTACCCGAGCTTCCGGCTGCTGATGGCCGGCTACTTCGTCTGCGGCTTCCAGGTGGTGTTCATCGGCGTGCACCTGCCGAGCTACCTGAAGGACCAGGGGCTGTCGCCGCAGGTGGCCACGGTGGCGCTGGCGCTGATCGGCCTGTTCAACGTGTTCGGCACCTACGCCGCCGGCGTGCTCGGCCAGAAGCTGGCGAAGAGGTACATCCTCGCGTCGATCTACCTGCTGCGCTCGGTGGCGATCGTCGCGTTCCTCGCGCTGCCGCTGACGCCGTGGAGCGTGTACGTGTTCGCCGCCGTGATGGGGCTGCTGTGGCTGTCGACGGTGCCGCCGACGAACGCGGTGGTGGCGCAGATCTTCGGCGTGCAGTACCTGTCGATGCTCGGCGGCTTCGTGTTCCTCAGTCACCAGGTTGGCTCGTTCCTCGGCGTGTGGCTCGGCGGCCTGCTGTACGACCGCACCGGCAGCTACGACGTCGTCTGGTGGATCGCGATCGCGCTCGGCGTGATGGCCGCGGCGGTGAACCTGCCGATCCGCGAGCAGGCCATCGCGCGGCCGGCGCGGGCCGGAGCCTGAGCGATGGCGCTGAGACGTGCGCTGGCCTGGGCTGTGGTGCTGGCAGTGCTCGCCGCGGTGTTCGGCGCGTACCTGCGCCCCGACCTGATGCGCGACGTCAGCGACTTCCTCTGGTCGTGCTTCTGACCCCGCCCTGCAGCGTCGTCGGCCCGACTCGCGCCGGGGGGCGCCGCCTGCAGCCCGGCATGGCCGAATCCACAGCAGCCACCGCAAGCCGCCGGCATCGTGCCGCCGGCCTGCCGTTCGGCAACGCGGGCCGCTGAGATGCGTGCGGGCCCAGGGTTGCGCGACACGGTCTCGCCATGGGTGCGCCGGTGGAGCGTGCTCGTGCCCGCAGGGGCGCGCGTGCTCGACGTGGCCTGCGGCGGTGGCCGCCACGTCCGCTGGTTCGCCGGGCGCGGGTGTGCCGTCACCGGCATCGACCGCGACGCCGCGGCGCTCGGGCCGCTGCACGGCCTCGCCCGCGTGGTCGTCGCCGACATCGAAGCCGACGGCTGGCCGCTGCCCGGCGAGGCCTTCGACGCGGTCGTCGTCACGAACTACCTGTGGCGGGCACTGCTGCCGACCGTCGTCGCCAGCGTCGCCGCTGGTGGCGTGCTGATCTACGAGACCTTCGCCGTCGGCAACGAGACCGTCGGCCGGCCGGCCAACCCCGACTTCCTGTTGCGCCCCGGGGAGTTGCTGCAGGCCGCCGCGGATCTGCGCGTGATCGCCTACGAAGACGGCTTCGTCGACGACCCGCCGCGTTTCGTGCAGCGCATCGCCGCAGCGCGCGAAGGTGCACCGGACGCGACGCCGGTGCGTTACCCGCTGTAGGCGTGCGCAGCGGGCCGGCGGCCCGGACCCGCTCGCTAGAATGCCGCTTTTCGAGGACCCACGATGAAACCGATCACCGGAAGCATCGTCGCGCTGGTGACGCCGATGCACGACGACGGGCGCGTCGACCACGACGCGCTGCGTCGCCTGATCGACTGGCACGTCGCCGAGGGCACGGCCTGCATCGCCGTCGTCGGCACCACCGGCGAGTCGCCGACGCTCGACGTCGAGGAGCACTGCGAGGTGGTGCGGGTCGCCGTCGAGCACGCCGCCGGGCGCGTGCCGATCATGGCCGGCACCGGCGGCAACTCGACCGCCGAGGCGATCGAGCTGACCCGCTACGCGCAGCAGGTCGGCGCCGACTGCACGCTGCAGGTCGTGCCGTACTACAACAAGCCGACGCAGGAAGGCATGTATCGGCACTTCCGCGCGGTCGCCGAGGCAGCCGACCTGCCGGTCGTGCTGTACAACGTGCCCGGGCGCACGGTGGCCGACCTGCAGCACGACACCGTGCTGCGGCTGGCACAGGTGCCCGGCATCGTCGGCATCAAGGAGGCCACCGGCGACATCGCGCGTGCGGCGTGGCTGATCCGCGAGGCGCCGAAGGGCTTCGCGATCTACTCCGGCGACGACCCGACCGCGGTGGCGCTGATGCTGCTCGGCGGCCACGGCAACATCAGCGTCACGGCGAACGTCGCGCCGCGCGCGATGCACGAGCTGTGCGCCGCGGCGATGGCCGGCGACGCGAAGCGCGCCGCCGAGATCCACCTCAAGCTGCTGCCGCTGCACAAGCAACTGTTCGTCGAACCCAACCCGGTGCCGGTCAAGTGGGCGTTGGCGCGGCTGGGGCGCTGCGGCGGCGTGCTGCGCCTGCCGCTGGTGCCGCTGACCGACGCCGCCCAGCCGCTGGTCGAGCGCGCGCTGCGCGACGGCGGCCTGCTGTGACCCGCGGGGCCGGCGGTCGCATCGCTGCCGCGCACCGCCGCCTCCCGGCTCCTGACGATCGCCGCTTCCCGGCCAACCCCGCCCCCATGCCCCACGACAAGCCCCGCCACCTGCCTTCGCTGCGCTCGATCCCACTGGCCATCGCCGCGCTGTCGCTCGCCGCGTGCTCGGCCACCAGCGACCTGCTCGGCGGCGACCGCATCGATTACCGCAGCAAGGCGGTGAAGACGACCCCGCTCGAGGTGCCTCCCGACCTGACGCAGCTCACGCGCGACGCGCGCTACCAGCCGCAGGCGGGCAGCGTGACGGCCAGCACCTACCAGTCGGCGGCGGCGGCCGCGGTGACGTCACCGGTCGCCGCGGGCGGGCCGGCGACGGTGGCGGTGCAGCAGCGTGGCGAACTGCGCGTCGAGCGCAGCGGCGACCAGCGCTGGCTGGTGACGAAGCTGCCGCCCGAGGTGCTGTGGCCGCGCTTGAAGACGTTCTGGGAGGAGCGCGGCTTCGCGATCGCCTACCAGAACGCCGACGCCGGCGTGATGGAAACCGAGTGGGCCGAGAACCGCGCGAAGATCCCGACCGACATCATCCGCAACACGATCGGGCGCGTGCTCGACGTGCTGTACTCGACCGGCGAACGCGACAAGTTCCGCACCCGCATCGAGCGCGCGCCCGACGGCGGCAGCGAGGTCTACATCAGCCATCGCGGGATGGTCGAGGTGTTCACCACGCCCGAGCGCGACCAGACGAAGTGGACGACGCGCCCCAGCGACCCGCAGCTCGAGGCCGACTTCATCGCCCGACTGATGGTCGCTCTCGGCGGCAGCGAGCCGCAGGCGCGCGCCGCCGTCGCCGAGGCACCGCAGCGCCCCGAACGCGCGCGCGTGCTCACCGGCCAGGGCGGCGCGACGCTGCAGGTCGACGAGCCGTTCGACCGCGCGTGGCGCCGCGTCGGCGTCGCACTCGACCGCGCCGGATTCACCGTCGAGGACCGCGACCGTGCCGGCGGCCTGTACTTCGTGCGCTACGTCGACCCCAAGGACGCCGCGAAGGCAGAGCCCGGCTTCCTCAGCCGGCTGTTCGGCCGCGGCGGCGACGGCCCGAGCGGGCCGGCGCGCTACCGCATCGCGGTCAAGGGCGACGGCAGCGACCGCACCACGGTGTCGGTGCTCGACGCCGCGGGTGCGCCCGAGGCCGGCGAGGTCGGGCAGCGCATCGTCGCGGTGCTGGTCGAAGACCTGAAGTGAGCCACCCCGGCGGCTTCGGCGCGGCCTGCGGCCGGGCGGGCGGGCGCGTGCCGCAGGTGAGCGCTGTCGACGCTGCGCGTTGAGCCGGGCCGCGCGATGCGCTTCTGCAGCCTGGGCAGCGGCAGCAGCGGCAACGCGACGCTGATCGAAGCCGGCGACGGCACGCGCACGACGCGCGTGCTCGTCGACTGCGGCTTCTCGCTGCGCGAGCTCGCGCGGCGGCTGGCGCGCCGAGGCGTGAGCGTCGAGTCGATCGACGCGGTGTTCGTGACCCACGAGCACGGCGACCACGTCGGCTGCGCACTCGCGCTGGCGCGTCGCCACGGCACCGCGCTGTGGATCAGCGAAGGCACCTGGGCCGCGCTCGGCGACGTCGACGCGCCGGCGTCGCTGCGCCACGCACGCGACGGCATGGCGATCGCCGTCGGCGCGCTCGAGCTGCGACCGTTCACTGTGCCGCACGACGCGAGCGAACCGCTGCAACTGACCTGCAGCGACGGCTGGCGACGCCTGGGGCTGCTGACCGACCTCGGGCACGCCGACGACGAGATCGCGCGACGGCTGGCGGGTTGCGACGCGTTGCTGCTCGAGTGCAACCACGACCGCGGGATGCTCGCGCAGGGACCGTACCCGGCGTTCCTGAAGCGCCGCGTCGGCGGCGACCACGGTCACCTGGCCAACGAGCAGGCCGCCGACTTGCTGCGGCGCGTCGCGCACCGCGCGCTGCGCCATGTCGTCGCAGCACACCTGAGCCGGCAGAACAACCGGCCGGAGATCGCCGCCGCGGCGCTCGCCACGGCGCTGGGCGCGCCGGCGAGCGAGGTCGTCGTTGCCGATGCCGCCCAGGGCTGCGACTGGCTCGACCTCGGCTGACGACCGTGCGCCCCAAAGCAACAAGCCACCCGGCGGGTGGCTTGGGTGCGATCACGCGGCAACCGCGCCGGAACGCGCGGCGGTGCGTGCGCGGACGCCTGAACGCCCGCGCCCTGGACCTTACTTGTTGACGGCCGACGAAGCGGCGTCGAGCGCCTTGTTGGCGGCGTCCTTGGCCGCGCCCATCGCCTGGTCCGCCGCCTGCTTGGCCGCGTCGGCGGTGGCCGCCGCCGCTTCGCTGGCCGCGCTGGCCGCGGCACCGACGGCCTCCGAGGCCGCCGCCACCGCTTCCGACGCGGCGGCCGCAGCCTGCGACGCCGCCTCGGCGACCGGCGCGGGGGCGGCCACGGGCGCCGGTGCGGGGGCGGGCGCTTCTTCCTTCTTGCCGCAGGCGCTCAGCGCCACGGCAGCAACCAGGGATGCCCAAAGGAGCGACTTGTTCATCGATGTCCTCGAAATGTTCTGACGGTGTGTGATGGATGGGACCGGCACCGGGCATGGCAGCGCACGGCGCCACCCGCACGTCCCCGTGCTGATGCCCATTCTACTGAAGACCCGGGGAAACCCTAGAGTCCCAGAGTCGTCGCCGCAAAGGACGGCGACGACTGTTGCATCAACGCATCGACCAGTTCGCGGCGTTGACGCCAGTCGTCGGCGTCGCCGATCTTCACCCCGCGCCAGCGCACGCGGTCGAGCAGTTCGAGCGCGTGCGGCGGTTGCGCGACGAACAGCGTCGGCATCTGCGCCGCGTCGATCGCGACCTCGCGGCCGAGCACGCGGTGCGCCTGGTAGCGGCGCCAGGCGACGAAGCGCGGACGACGCCGCACCAGCTCGTCGAACCCGCAGGCCAGCAGCGTCAGCTCGCGCCCGGGGCGCTCGAGCCATGCATCCAGCGCGGCGATCAGCGCCGGGTCGTCGAGCGGCCAGTCGGCGAAGTCGGGGTCGCACCACCACCACTGCGCTGGGCCGCGTGTCGCATCGGGCGACGAGGCCAGCGCGATCACCGCGTCGTTGAACGACGATCGACCGTCGATGCGGGTGTCGGAGGTATCGCTCATGGGGGGTCTCCAGGGGGTTCGCAGTCGCTGGCGTCGCAGGGTGCCAGCCAGCCGGCGTCGACCCATGCGGCCAGCAGCGTGCGCGCCGGCGCCGACAGCTGCGCGGCCTCGGCGACACCGAGCACGCCGCGGTCGGCGAGCCGGCGCAGCAGCGCCGCGTCGCGGCCTGCGGCGCGGAATGCTTCGCCGTTGACGAACACGTGGTGGCGGTCGTACAGCATGCGCGTGCGCCGGTCCAGGCACAGGCCCTGGCCGCGGCGCCAGCGCGCACCGGGCTCGAACCAGACCTGCGGCTTCGGCTCGGTCAGCCACGCACCGAGCGCGGCTTCGAACGCGCGCTCATCGGCCAGCGCGCGGCGCAGCAACTCGCGCGCGTGCGCTGCCAATGCCGCCGGCACCTGCGCCGGCGTCGAGGTGGCCGGCTGCGACGGATCTCGGTACAGCCGCTCGTCGTCGGCGACGCCGTCGGCCAGGCGCAGCAGCAGTTCGTGCACCAACTCGCCGTGGCGTGGGGCGCGAAAGCCGACCGAACAGGTCATGCACTCGCCGACCGCGACGCCATCGTGAGCCCATCCGGGTGGCAGGTACAGCACGTCGCCGGGCTCGAGCAGCGCCTCGTGCGCGGGCGCGAAGCGTCGCAGGACCTTCAGCGGCACGCCGGGCACGAGCGACGCGTCGTCGACGCGGCCCCAGCGCCAGCGCCGCCGCCCGTGCACCTGGACCAGGAACACGTCGTACGAGTCGACGTGCGCGCCGACGCCGCCGCCGTCGGTGGCGTAGGAGATCATCAGGTCGTCGAGCCGCGCCTGCGGCACGAAGCGAAAGCGCGCCAGCAGCGCGTGCGCGGCGTCGACCTGGGTGTCCAGCCCCTGCACGAGCAGGGTCCAGCCGCCGCGCGCCAGCGGTGGCAGCGCGCGGCGCGGCAGCGGGCCATGGCGCAGCGTCCAACGCGCACCGTCGCGCACGACCAGACGCGACTCGACGTCGTCGCGCGCCGCCAGCGCGAACAGTTCGGCGCGCGTGACCGGCGCGCCGACGCCGGGCAGCGCCTGGCGCACCAGCAGCGGCCTCTTCTGCCAGTGGCGGCGCATGAACGCGGCCGGGCTCAGGCCGCCGAGCAGCGCGGCCGGCTTGTCGATCGGGAGGGTCGCCATCAGACCGATTGTCTGCCGGCTTGTGACATCATCCTGCGATGGTCATCACCGCCCCATGCGTCGTCAGCCTGACCTGGACGCTGTCGAACGCGCAGAACGAGCCGCTGGACGAACTCGCCGACCCCGTCGAGTTTTTCGTCGGCGGCGACGACCTGCTGCCGATGGTCGAGCAGTCGCTGCTCGGCCACGAGGCGGGCTACGAGGCGCAGCTGCACCTCGAGCCCGAGCACGCCTTCGGCGACTACGACCCGGGCCTCGTGTGCTTCGAGCAACGGTCGCTGTTCCCCGGCAACGTCGAGGCCGGCATGGCCTTCGAGGGCCTGCCCGACGGCGCGGCCACGCCCGGCATGCCGGCCGACCGCGTGTACACGGTCACCGAGGTCTACCCGTCGCACGTCGTGCTCGACGGCAACCACCCGCTGGCCGGCATGGCGCTGCGCCTGCACCTGAAGGTGCGCGACGTGCGCGAAGCCACCGCCGCCGAGGTCGAGTGCGGCAGCGTCGGCGCCGCCGCGGTGACGCTGCTGCAGCCCGTGGCCGGCTCGACGCTGCACTGATCCGGGACCGGGTCGCACCGGCGTGACCGCCCAGGCCCCCCCGCGCACGCCCCGACGACGCGGCGCCGTCGTGCAGCGCGGCCCATGAACCGCACGGCCGCCCTCGCTGCCACCGCGGCCGTCGCCGCCGTGCTGGCCATCGTCTCGGCGCCTTGGGCGCTGGGGCAGCCATGGCTGAACTTCGTCTTCAAGCCGCTGGCCACGCTGGCGGTGATCGCTTACGCCCACGGCCGCGGCCACGACGCGCCGGCGATGCGGCGCTGGGTGCTCGCGGGACTGGTGCTGTCGCTGGCCGGCGACGTCGCGCTGCTGTGGCCGGCGCGCGGCTTCGTGCCCGGGCTGGTCGCGTTCCTGCTCGCGCACGTGGCGTACCTGGTGGCGTTCACCCGCACGGCACGGCTGGCCGCGCGTGTCGCGCCGTTCGTGGTGTACGCGGTGGTGGCCGGAGGCATCCTCGCGCTGCTGTGGCCGCACGTGCCGCCGGCACTGCGCGCACCGGTGCTGGCCTACGTCGTGGCGCTGGCCACGATGGCGGCGCAGGCCGCGGTGCTGTGGCGTGTCGGCGCGCCACGCGCAGGCGTGTTGGCGCTCGGCGGCGCGCTGTTCGTCGCCTCCGACGCGCTGCTGGCGACGAACCGCTTCGCCAGTGCGGTGCCGATGTCGTCGCTGTGGATCCTCGCGACCTACTGGAGCGCACAGTGGTGCATCGCGAGCTGGCTCGCCCCGGCGCGACGCACCGGCGGCTGATCGCGCCACGCGCCACGGCGCCTGGCGACAATGCGTCCATGCCCACCGACTGGCGCGCTTTCGCCGGCTGGACCGCGGCGTGGCTGCTGCTCACGCTGGTCGGCGCGACGCTGCTCGTGCGGCTGGACATCGCCGCGCGCCGCGCCGACTTCGCCGCCGACGCCGCCGACGTGCACCGCCAGCTCGGACAGCGCGCCGCGCAGCACGACGCGATCCTGGCCACGCTGACGCTGCTCGACGCGGCCGACGCGGCGTCGGACGCCGAGCGGCCGTGGGACCGCCTGCCGGCGCTGTACCCGCAACTGCTCGACGTGGTGCGCAAAGACACCCGCCATCCGTGGCCGGCGCGCGGGCTCGACGACGCCGAGGCCGCGTCGCGCGCGCTGCCGGCGCCGCTGCGGCGCGCGGTGCTCGGCCCCGTCGATGCCCCTGCGGCCCGGTACTGGCTGGTCGTCGCCGGCCCGACGGCGAGTTACGCGATGCTCGTCGACGCGCGCCGCATGGCCGCCGACGACACGCCGCTGCATCGCGACGCGACGGTGCGTGCGACGCTGCACCACCGGACGGGCTCGCTGGTGCTGCAGCCGGGCCCGCCACCGGCGCAGCGACCGCAGGGGCTGACGGCCGGATTCACGTTCGCGCAGACGCTGGCCACGGCGAGCCAGCCGTTCGAACTGCGGCTGCAGCGCGCCACCGGGCCCGCCGAGTGGCCGTGGCCGCGGCTGCTCGCGTGGGCGCTGGCGAGCGCGGCGGCGGTGGCGGCGCTCGCGCAGTGGCGTTCGGCACGCGTCGAGCGCCGGCGCGGGGCCGCGCTGGCGCGCCTGGCGAACGCCGGTCGACTGAACGCGCTCGGCGAACTCGCCGCCGGCCTGTCGCACGAGCTGAACCAGCCGCTGACGGCGACGCTCGCCGGCACGCAGACGGCGCTTCGCGTGCTGCGCGACGACGGCGCCGGCGGCGTCGACGGCGACGACCTGGCAACGGCGCGCGAGGCACTGCGGCTGGCCGCGGCGCAGGCGCGGCGCGCGTCCGACGTGCTCGCGCGCCTGCGCCGTCTGGTGCAGCCGGCGCGTGCCGACGCACCGCACCGGCCGGTGTCGCTGCACGCGGTGGTGCGCGATCTGGTCGACCTGCTGGGACCCGAGCTGCGCCGGCGCGGCGTCGCGGTCGAGCTGCGCGGCAACGCGCCGCCGGTGCGCGGCGACGCCGTCGCGCTCGAGCAGATCGTGCACAACCTGCTGGACAACGCGATGCACGCGCTCGAAGGCAGCGCCGCCGCACACGCGATCGTCGTGACGCTCGACCACGACGAGCGCCGCGCACGGCTGAGCGTGCGCGACAACGGCCCCGGCATCGCCGCCGATGCGCTGCCCCGGGTGTTCGAGCCGTTCTTCACCACCCGCGGCGACGGCCTCGGGCTCGGTCTGCCGCTGTGCGAGTCGCTGGCGCAGTCGATGGACGGCACGCTGACCGCGCGCGACGTGGCGCCGCACGGCGCCGAGTTCGTGCTCTCGCTGCCGCTGGCGGACCCCTGCGCCTGAGGCGACGACGATGCACGCGGTTTCGCCACTGATCCACCTCGTCGACGACGACGACGCGGTGCGCGCCGCGCTGTCGCTGCTGATCGGCACCGTCGGGCTGCGCGTCGCGCCGTGGGCCGATCCGCTGCAGTTCCTCGAACGCTTCGACCGCGACGCCGTCGGCGCGGTCGTGCTCGACGTGCGCATGCCCGGGATGTCGGGCCTCGCGGTGCTCGAACAGCTGCGGCGCGAAGGCGCCGACCAGCCGGTGATCCTGCTCACTGCGCACGGCACCGTCGACATGTGCCGGCGGGCCTTCAAGGGCGGAGCCGCCGAGTTCCTCGAGAAGCCGGTCGACGACGAACACCTGCTCGACGCGGTGCAGGCCGCGGTGCGCTCTCACGTGCGCTCGCGGCAGCGTGACGCCGCCGGTCGCGAAGCGCACGAGCGCTACGCGCTGCTGTCGCCGCGCGAGCGCGAGGTGCTCGCGCTGGTGGTCGCCGGGCTCAGCAGCAAGGAGATCGCGCGGGCGCTGGCGCTGTCGCCGCGCACCGTCGAGACGCACCGCCTGCATCTGTCGGCCAAGCTGCAGGTGCAGACGCTGGCGCAGCTGATCCGCGGCTACGCGAGCCTGGTCGACGCCGACGGCGCTGCGTAGTTCTACGCAGGCGGTGCGCGATTCGCGCGGATGGTGGTCGGACGATGCGCCGCGAAGAATGCCCGCACGGCCCCGAGCCCGGCCGCAGCCCACCCAGGAGACCCGCATGATCCGTATTCCGCACACCCTCGCCGCCGCCGCGCTGCTCGCAGTCGCCTCGATCACCCATGCGCAGGCGGTGCGCACCGAGCGCACGATGTCGCTCGAACTTGCCAACCGACTCGCCGCTGCCACCGTCGCCGCGTGCCAGGCCAACGGCCATGCGGTGACAGCCGCGGTCGTCGACCGCGCCGGTCAGCTGCGCGCGCTGCAGCGCGCCGACGCGGCCGGTGCGCACACCGTCGCCGCCGCGCAGGCCAAGGCCTACACGTCGGCGTCGGCGCGCAACACGACCCTGGCGATGATGGACGCTTCGCAGAAGAACCCCGGCGCAGCGAACCTGGTGCACATCCCGGGCTTCCTTCTGCTCGGCGGCGGCGTGCCGGTGAAGGCCGGCAACGACGTCATCGGTGCGGTGGGCGTCGGCGGTGCCCCCGGTGGCCACCTCGACGAGCAGTGCGCCGTCGCGGCCATCGACCAGGCCAAGGACTCGCTGCAGTGAACCGCACGCCGGCCCGCCATCGCCGCGCCGGCGCCGCCGCCGGCGCGGCGTCGAGATCTTCGATCGCCGTGCGCCTCACCCGCCCTGCGCGGGCCGTCGTCGCCGCGGCGCTGCTGGCCGCCACCGCGATGCACGCCCCGCCCGTCGCCGCACAGGTGCCGCCGACGCCGGCCGAGGTGGCGGCGTACCGTGGGCTTCACGCCGCGGCCCATCATGGCGACCTCGCGGCGATCGCCCGGCTGGCCGGGACGAAGGCCGCGCTGGAGGCGCGCGACGCGCACGGGCGAACGCCGCTGCACGTGGCCACCTTCGCGCGCCGGCGCGACGCGGTGCGCGCGCTGCTGGCCGCCGGCGCCGACAGCGCCGCGCTCGAGTCCGGCCGCTACGACGCGGTGACGATCGCCGCGGTCGCCGACGACGAAGCGACGCTGCACGTGCTGCTCGAACACGGCGCCAGCGCCGCGCTGGTGACCAGCCGGTACGACGGCACCGCGCTGATCGCCGCGGCGCATCTCGGGCACGACGGCGTCGTGCGCCGCCTGATCGCCGCCGGCGCGCCGCTGGACCACGTCAACAACCTGCACTGGACCGCGCTGATCGAGGCCATCGTGCTCGGCGACGGCGGTGCGCGCCACCAGGCCACGGTCGCCGCGCTGCTCGACGCCGGCGCGAGCACCCGCCTCGCCGACCGGGCCGGGCGCACGCCGCTGCAGCTCGCGCGTGCCCACGGCCACGACGCGATCGTGCGCCTGCTGCTCGCCGCCGGGGCGCGGTGACGACCGGCGCAGAATCGGGTCCCGTGGCGCGGCACGTCACCGGGTCACCACGGAGGCAGCGTCGGGTGGGTGCGCGGCTCGGGTCCGGCTTCTTCGCGCGCCGCTGGCGCGGCGAAGTCGCGCTCGGCCGGCTGTTCTGGCGCGACATGCTGCTGTGGGCGACGCTGCTGAACTTCGCGGCGACGCTCGCGGCGCTCGGCGCGGTCGCTGCGAAGGCGCCGGCGTGGCTGGCGCTGGCGCTGCACTTCGCTCCGGTCCCGTACAACGTGTTCATCGTCGCCGCGGTGTGGCGCTCGCGCGCCTGCGCGCCGCTCACGCGCACCGCCTCGGTCGCTTGGTTCGCGGCGATGCTCGCGCTCTAGCGCCGCCGCGCGGCGGCACCGTCGTCTACGCCGCGGCCAGCGCTTGCGCCAGGTCGGCGCGCAGATCGTCGATGTGCTCGATGCCCACGCACAGCCGCACCGTGTCCTCGGTGACGCCGGCGGCGGCCAGTTCCTGCGGCGACAGCTGGCGGTGCGTCGTCGACGCCGGATGCGTCGCCAGCGAGCGCACGTCGCCGATGTTGACCAGCCGCGTGAACAGCTGCAGCGCGTCGAGGAAACGTTCGCCGGCGGCGCGCCCGCCCTTGACGCCGAAGGTCAGCAGGCCCGACGCGCGACCGCGCATCAGACGGCGCACCAGCGCGTGGTCGGGGTGGTCGGGCAGACCGGCATAGTTGACCCAGCCGACCTTGTCGTGGTCGCGCAGGAACTCGGCGACGGCGAGCGTGTTGTCGCAGATGCGGTCCATGCGCAGCGCCAGCGTCTCGATGCCCTGCAGGATCAGGAACGCGTTGAACGGCGAGATCGCCGCGCCCATGTTGCGCAGCGGCACGACGCGCGCGCGGCCGATGTACGCCGCCGGGCCGAGCGCCTCGGTGTAGACCACGCCGTGGTAGCTGACGTCGGGCTCGTTGAGCCGGCGAAAGCGCGCCTTGTGGTCGGCCCACGGGAAGCGGCCCGAGTCGACGATCGCGCCGCCGATGCTGTTGCCGTGGCCGCCGAGGTACTTGGTCAGCGAGTGCACGACGATGTCGGCGCCGTGCTCGAACGGCCTGCACAGGTACGGGCTGGGCACCGTGTTGTCGACGATCAGCGGCACGCCGTGCCGGTGCGCGATGCGCGCGAGTGCCTCGATGTCGGTGACGTTGCCGCGCGGGTTGCCCAGCGACTCGGCGTACACCGCCTTGGTGCGCTCGTCGATCAGCGCCTCGAAGCTGTCGGGGCGCGACGAGTCGGCGAAGCGCGTCTGGATGCCGTACTGCGGCAGCGTGTGCGCGAACAGGTTGTAGGTGCCGCCGTACAGCGCGGTCGACGAGACGATGTTGTCGCCCGCCTCGGCGATGGTCTGGATGGCGTACGTGATCGCCGCCTGCCCCGACGCCAGCGCCAGCGCACCGACGCCGCCCTCGAGCGCGGCCACGCGCGCCTCGAGCACGGCCTGCGTCGGGTTCATGATGCGCGTGTAGATGTTGCCCGCCACCTTCAGGTCGAACAGGTCGGCACCGTGCTGCGCGCTGTCGAAGGCGTAGGCGACCGTCTGGTAGATCGGCGGCACGACCGCGTGGGTGGTCGGGTCGGGCGTGTAGCCCGCGTGCACGGACAGGGTCTCGAAGCGGTGGGTGTTCTCGCTCATGGCAGCTGGTCAGGGGTTGGCAAAGCCCGCAAGGCTAACGCGCGCGTGCCGCGACGGGAACGAACGGATCGGCATGACCTTATGCCATCGCAAGCCGCGGCGGGTTCGGCGCCGCGCAACGGCGCCTCCTCCTGGCGAGAGGCCCCTGATCGGGGCCCCGGAGCCACCTGGCGTCGGACGCTGCGGGCCGGCGGGTGGCGGAGACGGAGTCTGCCGAGATGGCCCTGCAGCCGGTGGCAACGTGCCGCGAAAGCGTCCACAAGTGCTTGATTCAACTATGGTTCGTTGTCGCATCCGCTCGCATCCGATAGCATCCGATTGCGTCCCTGATGATGGGACGGACGAAGGGATGATGGGATGCCAAAGCTCGCGAAGGTGCTGTCCGCCCTGGAGGTGTCCCGGCTGAAGGTGGCCGGCATGCACTTCGTCGGCGAGGTTCCGGGACTGGCTCTGAACGTGGGGCCCACTGGGGCGCGGAGCTGGGTGCTGCGCATGAAGGTGGGCGGCCGGCGGCGCGACATCGGCCTCGGCGGTTACCCCGCGGTGACGCTCGCGGAGGCCCGCGGGAAGGCCAGGGAGGCACGCGACGGGGTCAGCAAGGGGGTGGACCCCATCGAGGCCAAGAAGGCCGCCAGGAGCGCCCTGGAAGCCCGTCAGGCGGCAGCCAAGACGTTCGACCAGTGCGTCGCGGCGTTCCTGACCCTGAAAGAGCGCGAGTGGTCGAACGCGAAGCACGCCGCACAGTGGCGGGCGACGCTGGAGACGTACGCGAGCCCGGTCATCGGGTCGATGCTGGTGCGCGACATCGGCACGGCCCAGGTCATGGAGGTCCTGAGCCCCATCTGGACCACCAAGACGGAGACGGCCGGGCGCGTTCGGGGGCGCATCGAGTCTGTGCTCGACTACGCCATCGTCCATGGCCTGCGTCCCGAGCCGAACCCGGCGCGCTGGCGCGGCCAGCTCGACAAGCTACTGCCGAAGCCGAGCAAAGTCGCCCCTGTTGAACACTTCGTCGCGGTGCCTGTCGCTGAGGTAGGTGCCTTCATGGCGCATCTGCGTGATGTCGACGCCATGGGCGCGCGGTGCCTGGAGTTCCTCATCATGACGGCCACCCGCAGCGGCGAAGCGAGGTCGGCACGTTGGACCGACATCGACCTAGACGCCAAGGTCTGGACGATTCCGGCGCCGAAGATGAAGGCAAAGCGGGCGCACCGCGTCCCGTTGTCGTCCGCCGCTGTTGCCCTGCTCAAGGCGTTGCCTCGATTCGAAGACGAGACGCTGGTCTTCCCCAGCCGAAAGTCAGGGGCGAAGCTGTCGGACATGACGCTCACGCAGCTCATGCGCCGCGCGAAGGTCACCGGCTTCGACCGGCACGGCAACCGCGCGCCTGCCGTTCCGCACGGCTTCCGGTCGACGTTTCGAGACTGGGCCGCCGAACGCACCGCGCACCCGCGGGAAGCGGTCGAACAGGCCCTCGCCCACATCGTCGCCAACGCGACTGAAGCCGCCTACTTCCGGTCGGACCTGTTCGAGCGCCGGCGCCAGCTCATGGACGACTGGGCTGGCTTCCTTGCTCGCGTCGAGCGACCGGCGCAGGTCATAGAGTTGCAGCGCCGCAAGGCCTGACCGCAACTGCCCGCAACGGGCACAGATGGAGAGCAGCATGAGCCTGACCACTTGGACCGCCGTCCTGACGATCAACACCGCCGGCGATGACGAGCCGGAGAACCTGCACCGCGTTCGGCTGCAGCCCATGCCAACGCCAGATGGAGCCATCGAGCAGGGCCTGTACCTGATGAGCCGCGTCGACGGGGCGGTCGATTTCGTCGTCGAGCGCGGCGCAGTTGCAGCCTGACCGGATGAGGTCGACGCCGCGCCTAGGGTAGCTCCCGAACGCCCGCGTCCCCGGCGGGCTGGCGCGGCGTCCCAATCGTGGGGACGCGCTGGGGAAGCACGTTGACCAAAAAGACCGACGCCAAGAAGGCGCCCAGGAAAGTCCCATACGACCCGCAGGAGCAGCTCTTCGCCCTCGCGTTTCACGTTCACGCGGCCATCCGGCGTTGCGATCAGGTCTGGGAGCAGGCCACAAGCGACCATGAGAGAGCGGCGGTCGCCGTCTTTGCACGAAGCCTCCGCGATGAGCTGAGCGCGGCTGTATCGGGTGCTCCCCTGCCGCCGCCACCGCCGCCGCCACCGCCGCCAACCAAGACGGAAGGCGAACGTACCCTCGCACTTCAGGCCTGCGGAATGCTGGCGCTGTTGCTCGCCGACAAGCACCCGAAGTTCAGAAGTGGCACCTCTCCCAACGCGTCCGCCATAGCGGAGGAAGCCGCCAGGGTCACGGAAAACAAGCTCGGGCACAAGCCCAGAGGCCTCGGACATACAAGGGTTCGCACCACGATTTCCAGCGCCGCCAGCACATTGATGGGTACGCCACCGGAGGACCGGCCAGATGAGCGCGGGTCCGACTGACATCGGCGTGTGTCAGATGACATCGCGGTCTGTCACTTGACACGCCGACTGGGGGCGTCGGGCTCGAATTGCGCCGAGCCGCATTTGGACGCGGCGAAGGGCACCCCCACCTATGAGCATCACTCAACTTGTGCGCATGGCCCACCTCGTGGGCCGCCCGCGCGCAAATCCACCCATTCGCGGCATCGTGCCGCTGCACGAGTCGACTATCTGGCGGATGGTCAAGGCGGGCGACTTCCCGGCGCCGATTCGCCTCCATCGCAACTCGGTCGCCTGGGACCTGAGGGAGGTTGAGGCGTGGTTGAAGGCCCGCAAGGAGGATCGGTCATGAGCGGGCCCGGCCGAGAAGACGCAGACAGCCAAGGTCGAGGCGCGCACCCCTCGCAACGGAAGGACTCACGGACGGAGGTCATCGAGAAGGTGAGGGCCGCCGAGCGCGCCGCACCCGCCAGGATCACCACCACGACGCGGCAGCGCGAACGGGAACTGATGGTGATCAGGGAGCGTCACCCGGGCACGACGACCCACGCCCAACAGCAGCGCATCCTAGAGGCCGCGGCGGACGGCGTGACCGTAGTCGAAGCCCGCCGGTTCCTGCTCATCTCGAATCCCTCCGACTGCGTTGGTCGCTTGCCCGAAGAGGTCAAGTCGGCGATCAAGAGGGAACCAGTGGTGTGGCGGGACGAGATGGGCGCGCTGCGCGAGACCGTTCTGTACGTGCTGGTGCATTGAGCGGTGGCATGGCCGCCATCGAGTACGCGCGCGGGCGCAACCTGCGCGACATCAACCCCGTGGCCCGCAGGGCTGGCAGCCTGCGCGAGTTCGCCGACCAGCTCGAAGCCGACCGGTCGAAGACGAAGTCGACGGCGCCCTACATCTGCGCTCCGATGTCGGGACGCAGGCGCGCCGAGAGCGCGCTGCCGCGCTCGTGGCTACCGGTCGATGCCGACCGCATCGACCGTGCCGCGCTGACGCGCTGGGACCGCCTGATCGGGCGATTCAGCGGCCTGCAATGGGCCACCCACAGCAGCACCCGAGACGAGCCGCGTAGGCGCGCAATCATCCTGCTCGACAAGGTCGCGACGAGAGATGAGTGCATTGCCGCCGGCGCCTCGTTCGCCGAACTCGTCGCCGTCGAGCTGGGCGACGCGGTCGAACTTGATCCCTGCGTCTACCGGCCAGAGCAGCCGGTCTTGGCGCCCCCGATGTACTCGCAAGTGGAGATTCTGGGGGGCGATAGTTGGCCGGTGCGTCACAACAGCACGGCGGGGGGCCAGCAGCAATTACGTCTTCAGTCTTCCTCTGTATCTCCTCAGTGTGCTTCTGTTCTTCTTCTGTGCTCTTCTGTGGGTGAAGCTGCGTTCGAGCCGGACGAGATACCGGCCGGCGTCGGCCAGCGAAACCGATGTCTCTGGCAACTGGCGCAGCGGCTGAAGGCTCAGAAGGCCAACGCGACCTATGAGGATGTCCGCGCGGTGGCGGTCGCGTGGCACGCGGCCTTCAACGATGTCATCGGCACCAAGAGCCTGACCGTGACCATCGACGACCTGTGGCGGATGTATGAGAAGGTGAGGTGGACGAAGGGCGGCGTCATGAGCGATGCACTGCTACACGCCAACTCCGTAGTACTACCGGACCCGGTCGACCGCCTGGGTTACGGGGAGCACGAGCGCCGGCTGTTGAAGGTGTGCATCGCCTTGGCGGCCCAGCAGCAGCCTGGCGAGCCCTTCTTCATCTCGGTGCGGGTGGCAGGGAGGGAAGCTGGCCTTGACTACAGCGACGCCGCCAAGGTGTTGCGCGTCATGGAGCGTGACGGCCTGCTCGAACTCGTGACGAAAGGCGCCGGTAAGGTGGCAAGCCGATATCGCCTCGGGCCGCTCCTCGGCGGCCGATAGAGCTGCACTCGGCTCCCGGGGCTGAGCTGGGGGACGTTGCCCCCCTGTTGTCCCAATGGTCTTCTGAAGCGACGTTCCGCTACATTCAGAAGCCAATTGGTTGACGCTTCGTGAGGCAGCCGCATGCAGACACGTTCGGAACCTGCACCCAACTTGTCGCCTGCGCACAAAGCGCAAGCTCGCCACGCGTCCGTGGGCGTCGGGTGGAGGTGGGCTGAGTTCTTCCTTGCCTCTGTTGGGTTGACGTTCTTGTTCAGCCTGTGGTTATGGGCTGTAGCGCCCGACGGCCAAGCGGGTTCGTTGTTCGGGGCGCTGTTGCAACCATTGCTCGGCATCGCGGTCGCGGTCGGCGTCGTCTTGAGCTTGGTTGCGGTCTACAAGATGTCGATCAGCTTGGATCCGCGGCGCTCACTGGCGTGGCTCATCGTGGTCGCCCAGTTCGTTCCGATCATCGGACTTCTCATCGTCATATCCATGATCCTGAAACTGCGGCGCGAGTCTCAGCTTGTGCCGGCATCGGCGGATGGTGTCGGCGCTGCCGGTGCGGCCTCGGATGCATCGGCAGATGACGACGAGCAGCGAGGACGCTGCCTGACACCACTGCTGCGCGAAGCGGAATCGATGCTGAGTCGCGAGCAATCCGAACGCGCCCGCCCGCCCAGCGGATCGGCTGGTCTTGCGGGCTCGGCATCGGACTCACGCCCATCGATGCACGTCGCACCGGCCGATATGACACGCTCGAATCGAGGGCGCACCGCCTGCCGCCTGCTGCGGATTGAAGGTCAACCGGTGAGTATTCCGCTGTTGATCACGGTGCTCGGGCCGACGCTCGGAGTTTTCGGGCTGGCGGGGGGCTTGGCGTGGCTTCTGTGGACTGGTGTTGCGGTCTGCGCGCCTTCGCCGGCACCCTGCCCGAGCAGGGCAAAGATAGGCCTTGCACAGGCTTGGAATAGGGAATGGCTGGCTGGACGGCAGGCTTCACATCTTGGATGCGACGGCGGAAGCCGGGGGTTCCTTAAGCGTCCCAGTCTTGGATGGACCGGATGATGGGACGGCATAGATGCCACGCCGGAAACCCGCATCAATCCTAGCTGTCTGGCGGAGACGGAGGGATTCGAACCCTCGATGCAGGTTTTGCCCGCATACTCCCTTAGCAGGGGAGCACCTTCGGCCTCTCGGTCACGTCTCCGGCGCGAAGGCGCGCATTCTAGCCCGCAACGACGCGCGCAGCGCGCTCAGGCCGCGGCGGCTTGCTGGTCCAGGTCGAAGGCGCGGTGCAGCGCGCGCACCGCGAGTTCCATGTACTTCTCGTCGATCACGACGCTGGTCTTGATCTCGCTGGTCGAGATCATCTGGATGTTGATGCCCTCCTCGCTGAGGGTGCGGAACATCTTCGCCGCGACGCCGACGTGGCTCTTCATGCCGATGCCCACGATGCTGACCTTGCAGATGCGCGCGTCGCCGATCACCTCGCTGGCGCCCAGCGCCGGCGCCACCTGGTTCTTCAGCAGGTCCATCACGCGTGCGTGGTCGTTGCGGTGCACCGTGAACGAGAAGTCGGTGCGCCCGTCGTGCGAGACGTTCTGGATGATCACGTCGACGTCGATGTTCGCTTCGGCCACCGCACCCAGGATCTGGTAGGCGATGCCGGGCTTGTCCGGTACACCGAGCACGGTGACCTTGGCCTCGTCGCGGTTGAACGCGATGCCCGACACGACGGCTTGTTCCATCTTCTCGTCCTCTTCGAAAGTGATCAGCGTGCCCGACTTCGCTTCCTCGTCGATCGGGATGTCCCAGTCGGTGAAGCTCGACAGCACGCGCAGCGGCACCCGGTACTTGCCCGCGAACTCGACCGAGCGGATCTGCAGCACCTTGGAGCCGAGGCTCGCCATCTCGAGCATCTCCTCGAAGCTGACGGTGTGCAGCCTTCGCGCCTCGGGAACGATGCGCGGGTCGGTGGTGTAGACACCGTCGACGTCGGTGTAGATCAGGCACTCGTCGGCCTTCAGCGCCGCCGCCACCGCCACCGCCGACGTGTCGCTGCCGCCGCGGCCGAGCGTCGTGATGTGGCCCGCGTCGTCGATGCCCTGGAAGCCGGTGATGACGACCACCCGGCCGGCGTCGAGGTCGGCGCGCACGCGCCGGTCGTCGATGCTCGTGATGCGCGCCTTCGTGTACGCCGGGTCGGTCTTCACCGGCACCTGCCAGCCGGTGTAGCTGACGGCATCGACGCCCTCGGCCTGCAGCGCCAGCGCCAGCAACCCCACCGACACCTGCTCCCCGGTCGACGCGATCATGTCCAGTTCGCGCAGCGCCGGTCTCGAGACCTGCGCCGGCTGCAGTTCCTTGGCCAGGGCGAGCAGGCGGTTGGTCTCGCCACTCATCGCCGAGGGCACGACGACCATGCGGTGCCCGGCGCGTGCCCACTTGGCCACCCGCTTCGCGACGTTGCGGATGCGCTCGGTCGAACCCATCGACGTGCCGCCGTACTTGTGAACGATCAGTGCCATGACGCGTTGGCGTGCGCGCGGCGCTCGCCGGGGTGCTGCAGCTGCGAAGCCGGCGATTTTAGCGAGCGCGCCTTCGCGACCCTGACGCCGCAACGTCGGACAGCCATCGCAGCGCCACCTGCGGCTCCCCGGGGGCGGCGCGCGAGCGCGCGTCGATGCCGAGCCCGGGAACGAACACCAGCGTGTCGTCGCACCACAGCAGCGGCGCCTCGCGTGCGGCTGCCGGCACCCCGACGGCCTGGAACTGCTTCTTCAGGCTGCGCGCCGCCGACCGCGGAGCGAACTGGAACCGCTCGCCGCCGCTGCGCACGCGCAACTCGCAGCCGCGCAGTGTCGCCAGCGCGACGCCGTCGCGCGGCACGGCACGCACCTGCAGCCGTCCGCCCCAGGCCGGCACGTCGACGTCGCCGGGTGCGTCGATCGTCAACGCCAGCTGCCGCGGGCGTTCAGGCGCTGCCGCGGCAGCGTCGCACACCCGCAGCCGTGCGCGGTGCAGCACCAGCGACGCGCCGCCGGGCAGCGGCCAGCGCGATCCGGGCGACGCTTTCGGCAGTTCGGCGTCGAGCCGGTCGAGCAGCGTGGCCGGTGCCGTGCGCGCCAGCCGCTCGCGCAGCCACAGGCGCAGCGCGTTGCGCGCGCGTGCGCCGCCCAGCGCGAGCAACCGGCGCAGGTGCAGCGCCCCCGCGTCGTCGACGAGCGGCGCGAGGTCGTCGCGCCCGCACTCGTCGAGGCACTGTCGCGCCCACTGCGCCTGCCGCGCCGCCGCGGCCAGCGCGACCTCGGCGTCGGCGAAGGCATCGCGAAGCGCCGGCATCACGCGGGCGCGCAGGCGGCTGCGCGCGTAGGCCGCATCGGCGTTGCTCGGGTCGTCGACGTGGCGCAACCGGCGTCGCGCGACGTAGGCGGCGATCTGCGCGTCGTCGACGTCGAGCCAAGGCCTCGCCCACGTCAGCCCGGCGCGATGCGCCTGGCGCGGCATCGCCGCCAGCCCGGCCGGCCCGGCACCACGCAGCGCCTGCAGCACGAAGGTCTCGGCCTGGTCGCGGCGGTGGTGCGCGAGCAGCACCAGCGTCGCGCCGGCGGCCTCGGCCATCGCCGTCAGCGCGGCGTAGCGCTCGCGACGCGCCCAGGCTTCGACGCTGTCGCCGGCCGCCGGTTGCCCGGCGAGGCGTTGGGCGACGAACGACACCGGGTGGCCCGCTGCGGCCCAGCGCCTGCACTGCGCACGGACGTGCGCGAGCCAGGCGTCGGCCTGCGGCATCAGCCCGTGGTGCACGTGCAGCGCAACGACGCGGATGCCCAGCGGTCCCGCGGCGTGCACCGTGGCGTGCAGCAGTGCGGTGGAGTCGCGTCCGCCGCTGGCGGCGACGGCGACGACGCGCGCAGGTTCAGCGTTCCTTGGTGTCGCTGAAGCGGCCATACGACTGCAGCCGCTCGTAGCGGCGCTGCAGCAGGTCCTTCGTCTTCAAGTCGGACACCTGGCGCAGCGCGTCGTTGAGCGCGCGCTTCAGGCTGGCAGCCATCGCCTTCGGGTCGCGGTGCGCGCCGCCCACCGGCTCGTTGACGATCTTGTCGATCAGCCCCAGCGCCTTCAGCCGGTGCGCGGTGATGCCCAGCGCCTCGGCGGCGTCGGACGCACGCTCGGCGGTCTTCCACAGGATCGAGGCGCAACCCTCGGGCGAGATCACCGAATACACCGAGAACTGCAGCATCAGCACCTGGTCGCCGACGCTGATCGCCAGTGCGCCACCCGAGCCGCCCTCGCCGATGATCGTCACCACGATCGGCACCTCGAGCTGCGCCATCTCGAAGATGTTGCGCCCGATCGCCTCGCTCTGGCCGCGTTCCTCGGCACCGATGCCCGGATACGCGCCCGGGGTGTCGACGAAGGTGAACACCGGCAGGGCGAACTTCTCGGCGAGCTTCATCAGCCGCAGCGCCTTGCGGTAGCCCTCGGGACGACTCATGCCGAAGTTGCGCGCCGCGCGCTCCTTCGTGTCGCGGCCCTTCTGGTGACCGATCACCATGCACGCCTGCCCGTTGAAGCGCGCCAGCCCGCCGACGATCGACAGGTCGTCGGCGAATGTGCGGTCGCCGTGCAATTCCTGGAAGTCGGTGAACACGTCGGCGACGTAGTCGAGCGTGTACGGGCGCTGCGGATGACGTGCGATCTGCGTCACCTGCCAGGGGCTCAGGCTGGCGTAGATCTCCTTGGTCAGCTGCAGGCTCTTCTTGTCGAGGCGGTCGATCTCCTCGGAGATGTCGACCGCCGACTCGTTCTGCACGAATCGCAGTTCCTCGATCTTCTTCTCGAGTTCGGCGATCGGCTGCTCGAACTCGAGGAAGTGGCGTCGGCTCATGCGCGGGCCCTCTTGGTTGTCAATAGTCGACCGGCACCGGGTCGAGGCTGCGCCACACGTACCACGTGGCCACCGAGCGGTACGGTGCCCACGCTTCCCCGACCTCGCGCGCCTCGGCGCGGGTGACCGGCTCGCCGCTGAAGTAGTTGACGCTGATGCCGCGGATCAGCCCGAGGTCGTCGAGCGGCATCACGTTGGGACGCAGCAGGTGGAAGATCAGGAACATCTCGGCGGTCCAGCGGCCGATGCCACGGATCGCGACCAACTCGTCGATGATCTCCTCGTCGTCCATCGACGGCCACTGCCGCTCGTGCACGGTGCCGTCGACGAAGTGCGCCGCCAGGTCGCGCACGTACTCGACCTTGCGCGCCGACAGCCCCGTGGAACGCAGGTCGTCGACGCCGAGCGACAGCACCACGTGCGGGTCGAGCCGGCCCTGGCGCGCGCCGGCGTCGGCAAGCCTATCCCACACCGATTGCGCCGCCTTCACCGAGATCTGCTGGCCGACGATCGACCTCGCCAGCGTCGTGAACGCGTCGCCGCGGCTGCGCAGACGCGCCTGGCCGAATCGCGGGATCAGCTTCTTCATGACCCGGTCGCGCCGGGTCAGGTGCCTGCAGGCATCGTCCCAGTAGTCGGGCGTGACGAGCGTGGTCACCGACTTGCCGTCCATCGTCGCCGCATCAGGCCCGCACCCAGGTCGTGCCCTGCGGTCCGTCCTTGAGCATCACGCCCTGCGCGGCGAGCTCGTCGCGGATGCGGTCGGCCAGCGCGAAGTCGCGCGATCGCTTGGCCTGCGCGCGTTCGGCGATGCGCCGCTCGACGGCGTCCGCGTCGAGCGCGTCGGGCTTCGTGGCGCCCTGCAGGAAGACGCGCGGCGACTGCTGCAGGATGCCCAGCGCGGCGCCGAGCGACTTGAGCTGCGCGGCAGCGGACGGCGAGCGTTCGCGGTTGACCG
Source organism: Azohydromonas sp. (assembly GCF_035325925.1). NCBI lineage: Bacteria > Pseudomonadati > Pseudomonadota > Betaproteobacteria > Burkholderiales > Sphaerotilaceae > Azohydromonas > Azohydromonas sp. The sequence goes on from NZ_DAOKZA010000021.1 coordinate 53,922, forward strand.
CGCCGGCGAGGTCGAACAGCACCGCCAGCGCCGCCGGGGTGTTGAAGTCGTCGTTCATCGCGTCGCGGAATGCCGCCGCCGCGGGCTGCGACCAGTCCAGCGGCGTGTCGTCGGGTGCAACGGCATCGAGCGCGGTGTACAGCCGGCGCAGCGCCTGGCGCGACTCGTCGAGCAGCGCGTCGCTGAAGTTGAAGGGGCTGCGGTAGTGCGTGCGCAGCATCGCGAAGCGCAGCGTCTCGCCGTCGGTGACGCGCAGCACGTCGCGGATCGTGAAGAAGTTGCCCAGCGACTTGGACATCTTCTCGTCGTCGACGTTGAGGAAGCCGTTGTGCATCCACACACGCGCGAACGGCCTGCCACTGGCGGCCTCGCTCTGCGCGATCTCGTTCTCGTGGTGCGGGAACTGCAGGTCGAGCCCGCCGCCGTGGATGTCGAAGGTCTCGCCGAGCAGCGCGCAGCTCATCGCCGAGCACTCGATGTGCCACCCCGGTCGCCCCGGGCCGAAGGCGCTGGCGTACTTCGCATCGTCGGGCTCGTCGGCCTTGGCCGCCTTCCACAGCACGAAGTCCAGCGGGTCGTCCTTGCCGTCGAGCACGGCCACGCGTTCGCCGGCGCGCAGTTCGTCGATCGACTTGCCCGACAGCTTGCCGTAGCCGGCGAACTTGCGCACGGCGTAGTTGACGTCGCCGCCCGGGGTGCGGTACGCGAAGCCCTTTCGCTCGAGCGTGCCGATCATCTCGAGCATCTGCGGCACGTAGTCGGTGGCGCGCGGCTCGTGCGTGGGCGACAGCAGTCCGATGGCGCCGATGTCGGCGTGCATCGCCGAGATCATCTCGTCGGTGAGCCGGCGTATCGGCATGCCGCGCTCGAGTGCGCGCTTGATGATCTTGTCGTCGATGTCGGTGATGTTGCGCACGTAGATCACGTCGTGGCCGAGCGCGCGCAGCCAGCGGTAGACGACGTCGAACGCGGTCATCATGCGCGCGTGGCCCATGTGGCACAGGTCGTACACCGTGATCCCGCACACGTACATGCGCACCTTGCCGGGCTCGAGCGGCTCGAAGGGCTCGAGCGCACGGGTCAGCGAGTTGTGGATGCGCAGCATCGTGGTTCGGACGGGGGAAAGACAGCGGCCTCCAGAACCCGGGTGTGTCGGAGGCCGCTCGGTAGAATCGATTCAGTATAGCGGCGGCTCCGCGCCGGTTGGGAGTTCGATTTCGATGAAACACGCAATGACGATCGTGGCGCTCATGGCGGCGCTGGCAAGCACTCCGGCATGGGCGCAGCAGAAGGTGCGCCTGCAGACATCGATGGGCGACGTCGTGCTCGAGCTCGACGCGGCGAAGGCGCCGAAGACGGTGGACAACTTCTTGCAGTACGTCAAGGCGGGGCACTACGACGGCACGGTGTTCCATCGCGTGATCCCCAACTTCATGGTCCAGGGCGGCGGCTTCACTCCCGACATGGTGCAGAAGCCCACGCGCGCGGCGATCCCGCTCGAGAGCCGCAACGGCCTGTCCAACGCGCGCGGCACCGTGGCGATGGCGCGCACCGGCGTGCCCGACTCGGCGACCGCGCAATTCTTCGTCAACGTCGTCGACAACGCGTTCCTCGACCAGCCCAACGCGCGCGACGGGCATGGCTACGCGGTGTTCGGCAAGGTCGTCGAGGGCATGGACGTGGTCGACAGGATCAAGGGCGTGCCCACCGGAAGCAAGGGGCCGCACCAGAACGTTCCCGTGCAACCCGTGGTCATCACGAAGGCCACCCTGGAGAACTGAAGATGACCAAGACCGTTGAACTCGACACCAGCGCCGGCACGATCCGCATCGAACTCGACGACGTGAAGGCACCGCTGTCGGTGGCCAACTTCGTCGACTACGTCGACAAGGGCCACTACGACGGCACCGTGTTCCACCGCGTGATCAAGGGCTTCATGATCCAGGGCGGCGGCTTCGAAGCGGGCATGAAGCAGAAACCGACCGGCGCGCCGATTGCCAACGAGGCGAACAATGGGCTGAAGAACGCGCACTACACGGTCGCCATGGCGCGCACCTCGTCGCCGCACTCGGCCACGGCGCAGTTCTTCATCAACACCACCGACAACGACTTCCTGAACTTCAAGTCCGAATCGCCGCAGGGCTGGGGCTACGCGGTGTTCGGCAAGGTCGTCTCCGGCACCGACGTCGTCGACGCGATCGAAGGCGTGCGCACCGGGCGCCGCGGCATGCACGACGACGTGCCGGTGGAAGACGTCGTCATCCGCAAGGCCATCGTCGTCGAGTGATGCCTGAGGGCTGGCAACTGCCGAGCCTGTACGAGCTCGTCGCCGCGCCGCACTGGCAGGCGGTTGAGTTCATCTCCGACCTGCACCTGGCCGACGCCGACGGCGCGACCTTCGCCGCCTGGGCGCGCCACATGCGCAGCACGCGTGCCGACGCGGTGCTGATCCTCGGCGACCTGTTCGAAGCCTGGGTCGGCGACGACGCGCGCGGCGAGCCGTTCGAAGCCGCCTGCGTCGACGTGCTCGCCGACGCGTCGAGCCGCCTTCAGGTCGGTTTCATGGTCGGCAACCGTGACTTCCTCGTCGGCGGCGCGATGCTGCGCGACGCCGGCGCGATCGGGTTGCAGGACCCGACGCTGCTCGTCGCCTTCGGCAGACGCGTGCTGCTGACGCACGGCGACCTGCTGTGCCTGGCCGACGTCGAGTACCAGCGCTTCCGCGAGCAGGCACGCAGCGACGCCTGGCGCCGCGCGGCGCTGGCCATGCCGATCGCGCAGCGGCGCGTCGTCGCGCGCCAGATGCGCGACGCGAGCCAGCAGCGCCAGCAGGGCGCTGCGGCGACGACCACCGACGTCGACCCGGGCGCGGCGGTGGCCTGGATGCACGCCGCGGGGTGCAGCCACATGGTGCACGGGCACACGCACCGCCCCGGCGACGAGACGCTGGCCGTCGGCCACGAACGCCATGTGCTCAGCGACTGGGATCTCGATGCGTCGCCGCCGCGCGCCGAGGTGCTGCGCCTGACGCGCGACGGATTCAGCCGCGTCCCGCCGGTCGGCTGATGTTCGGCCGCTGGCTGCAGCGCTGGCGCCTGCGGCGCGAATGGCTCGCGCTGGCGCGGCGCGACATCCCCGACGCGCTGTGGCAGCGCACGCTGCAGCGCTACCCGTTCCTCGTGCGACGCAGCGACACCGACGTCGCCGAGCTGCGGCGGCTCGCCAGCCTGTTCCTCGACCGCAAGGAGTTCAGCGGCGCCGGCGGTTTCGTCGTCGACGACGCGACCGCGGTGGCGATCGCCGCGCAGGCCTGCCTGCCGGTGCTGCGTCTCGGGCTGGCGGCGTACGACGGCTTCGTCGGCATCGTCGTGCATCCTTCGCAGGTGGTGGCCCGCCGCGAGGTCACCGACGAGCACGGCGTCGTGCACCGCTACGACGAAGTCCTCGCCGGCGAGGCGATGGAGGGCGGGCCGGTGATGCTCAGCTGGGCCGACGTCGACGCCGCCGGCGACGCCGAGGCCGAGGCTTACAACGTCGTGATCCACGAGTTCGCCCACGTCATCGACATGCTCGACGGCGAGGCCGACGGCATGCCGCCGCTGCACGACGCAAAGGCCATGGCGCACTGGGACGAGGTGTTGCAGTACGCGTACGACCGCTTCTGCGAGCGCGTGGCGTGCGGGCACGACACGGTGCTCGATCCGTACGGCGCCGAGTCGCCCGGGGAGTTCTTCGCCGTGGCCAGCGAGGCCTTCTTCGTCACACCGCTGGCGATGAAGGACGAACAGCCGGAGTTGTATCGGCTGTTCGTCGAGTTCTACCGCCAGGACCCTGCGGCCACCGCCTGACCGGCGGTGCCCCGGCAGCGACCTCAGGCGGTCGCGGGTTCGGCCTTGGGCTTGTCGCTCTTCTTCGGATCGATGTCGAGCTTGACCTCGCCGGCGTCGTCGATGTCGACCGTGAGGCGCCCGCCGTCGACCAGGCGGCCGAACAGCAGCTCGTCGGCCAGCGCGCGGCGGATCGTGTCCTGGATCAGGCGCTGCATCGGCCGCGCACCCATCAACGGGTCGAAGCCCTTCTTCGCCAACTGGCGGCGCAGCGCGTCGGTGAACGTGACCTCGACCTTCTTCTCCGCGAGCTGGCCCTCGAGCTGCAGCAGGAACTTGTCGACCACGCGCAGGATGATCTCCTCGTCGAGCGAGCGGAAGCTGACGATGGCGTCGAGCCGGTTGCGGAACTCGGGGGTGAACAGCCGCTTGATGTCGGCCATCTCGTCGCCCTGCTCACGCTTGGTCGTGAAGCCGATCGTGCTCTTGTTCATCGTCTCGGCGCCGGCATTCGTCGTCATGATGATGATGACGTTGCGGAAGTCGGCCTTGCGCCCGTTGTTGTCGGTGAGGGTGCCGTGGTCCATCACCTGCAGCAGCACGTTGAACACGTCGGGGTGCGCCTTCTCGATCTCGTCGAGCAGCAGCACCGCGTGCGGCTTCTTGCTGATCGCCTCGGTGAGCAGCCCCCCCTGGTCGAAGCCGACGTAGCCCGGCGGCGCGCCGATCAGCCGCGACACCGCGTGGCGCTCCATGTACTCGGACATGTCGAAGCGGATCAGCTCGATGCCCAGGATGAACGCGAGCTGCCTGGCGACCTCGGTCTTGCCCACGCCGGTGGGACCGGAGAACAGGAACGCGCCGATCGGCTTGTCGGGCTTGCCCAGCCCCGAGCGCGACATCTTGATCGCCGCGGCCAGCGCCTCGATCGCCGGATCCTGGCCGAACACGGTGGCCTTCAGGTCGCGGTCGAGCGTCTGCAGGCGGCCGCGGTCGTCGGAAGAGACCGACGCCGGCGGGATGCGCGCGATCTTCGCGACGATGTCCTCGATCTCGCCCTTGCTGATGATCTTCTTCTGGCGGCTCTTGGGCAGGATTCTCTGCGCCGCGCCCGCCTCGTCGATCACGTCGATCGCCTTGTCGGGCAGGTGGCGGTCGTTGATGTACTTGGCCGACAGCTCGGCGGCGGCCTGCAGCGCCCCGAGCGCGTACTTGACGCTGTGGTGCTCCTCGAAGCGGCTCTTCAGGCCCTTGAGGATCTCGACGGTCTGCTCGACCGAAGGCTCGACGACGTCGATCTTCTGGAAACGACGCGACAGCGCCGCGTCCTTCTCGAAGATGCCGCGGTATTCGGTGAACGTGGTCGCGCCGATGCACTTCATCTGCCCGCTCGACAGCGCCGGCTTGAGCAGGTTGCTGGCATCGAGCGTGCCGCCCGAGGCGGCACCGGCGCCGATCAGCGTGTGGATCTCGTCGATGAACAGGATCGCGCGCGGCTGGTCCTTCAGTTGCTTGAGCACGCCCTTGAGGCGTTGCTCGAAATCGCCGCGGTACTTGGTGCCGGCCAGCAGCGCGCCCATGTCGAGCGTGTAGACGGTGGAGTCGGCGAGCACCTCGGGGACGTCGCCCTGGGTGATGCGCCAGGCCAGGCCCTCGGCGATCGCGGTCTTGCCCACGCCCGCCTCGCCGACCAGCAGCGGGTTGTTCTTGCGCCGGCGGCAGAGCACCTGGATCACGCGCTCGACTTCGAGTTCGCGGCCGATCAGCGGGTCGATCTTGCCCTCGCGGGCGAGCACGTTCAGGTTCTGCGTGAACTGGTCCAGCGGCGAGCCCTTGCCGTCACCGCCTTCGTCCTTCTCGGCCTCGCTGCCGCCGCTGCCCTCGCTGCCCTTGGTCGGCTCGGGCGGCTCGGACTTCTTGATGCCGTGCGCGATGTAGTTGACGACGTCCAGCCGCGTCACGCCCTGCTGATGCAGGTAGTACACGGCGTGCGAGTCCTTCTCGCCGAAGATCGCCACGAGCACGTTGGCGCCGGTGACTTCCTTCTTGCCATTGCCGGTGGACTGGACGTGCATGATCGCGCGCTGGATCACTCGCTGGAAGCCCAGCGTCGGCTGCGTGTCGACCTCCTCGGTGCCGCCCACCGTCGGCGTGTTTTCCTTGATGAAGGTGGTCAGGCTCTTGCGCAGGTCGTCGATGTTGGCAGCGCAGGCGCGCATCACCTCGGCCGCCGACGGGTTGTCGAGCAGCGCCAGCAGCAGGTGCTCGACGGTGATGAACTCGTGCCGCTGCTGACGCGCCTCGACGAACGCCATGTGCAGGCTGACTTCCAGTTCTTGCGCAATCATGCGGCCTCCATAATGCACTGCAACGGGTGCCCCGCCCGCTTGGCGGAAGCCAGCACCAGTTCGACCTTCGTCGCGGCGACGTCCTTCGTGTAGACGCCGCACACACCGCGCCCTTCGTGGTGGATCTTCAGCATGATATGGGTCGCGGTCTCCAAGTCGTGCCTGAAGTGCTCCTGCAACACCATCACGACGAACTCCATCGGCGTGAAATCGTCGTTGAGCATCACCACCCGGTACATGCGTGGCGGGGCGGTCTTCTGCGTCTGACGCTCGGCGACGACAGCCCCCTGCCCGTTGCCCGGACGGGCCGGCGACGGGGGTTTCGCGGGGGGCTTCGACCCATTCGAAGGCATGCGGACGATTCTATAGATTCGCTCTCCGAGCGCGCTTCAGACACGATGTTGCCCTGCCGGACGCGAGTTCAAGCCCCGAACAGCGGGCCTTGCGAACCGCACCCACTCATGATCCACGTTGACGGCGCCGGACTTGTCGACTGACACAGTATTGTCCAGGACAAACAACCATGACGCCGGGCATCGGCTTGACACTGCCGGAAACAGGGTCCGACAATCTTCGGCCACGATTCACGGGCAGGACAGGAGGCGGCATGGCCATCGGCATCGTCAAGTGGTTCAACGACGCGAAAGGCTTCGGCTTCATCGAGCCCGAAGGTGGCGGCGCCGACGTGTTCGCGCACTTCTCGGCGATCCAGATGGAGGGTTTCCGCACGCTCAAGCAGGGCAGTCGCGTGAGCTACGACTGCGTGCAGGGACCCAAGGGCGACCTCGCCCAGAACATCCGCCCGGTCACCCTCGACGTCGCGGCGAAGACCGAAGCCTGACTGGGCCCGTGCCAGCGGTTGGCGCGTCACACGTTCTTCCTCGCGCCCATGAGCAGCAAGAGAGGTCGCACGAAGGCCGATACGGGCATGCCCGCGACATCCGCCCCGCGGCGGAGCAGGCTCCACTGCTGGGCTGTCATCCGCAACGTGACGCGAACCCAGTCAGGGGATGACTCGTTCTCTTCCGCCATCGGGATACCTCAGCCCTGAGCCCAAGTCAGGCCATCACGACCTGGGCGCGCACCTCGACCTTCAGCGCGCGCTTGATGGCGGCGAAGATCGCGGACACGTTGGTCAGGGTCGGGTTGCCCGACTTCGACTGCATCCGGTGCAGGCTCTTGGCCGGCTTGTGAATCTCGTCGGCCAGCGCCTCGAAGCCCACGGTGGCAGTGACGAGGTCGCACAGGATCAGTTTGGCGGACTCCGGTTCGCCGTCGACGAACAGGGTGATGGCCTCGGCCAGCAAGGCTCGGGCGAAGGCCGGATCGTTCTGCGCTCGCGCAGCGACGGTATCCGCGAAGTCACGGACCCGTGTCTGCGGTTGGTCCATCACAGGTGCTTCCTCGCGTCCTTGAGCAGCAGCAGCAATTGCTGCTCGCGCAGCGGCGAGGCGATGAACCCGAACCGGGTGTAGAAACGCGCCGCATCTTCGTCGATGGGGTGGGTCAGCATGGCCCGCACACCGGCCTGCTCGGCGATCACCAGCGTGCGGCGGATGGCGTCCTGAAGCATCCCCACGCCGATCCCGCGCCCAAGGTGCTCGCGTGACACGGCGAGCCTGGCCAGGATCACCACCGGCACCGGGTACTGTCCCATGCCCTTGCGGATGCGCTCCGGCGCTTCCAGCGTGTCGACCTGGCCCACGGTCAGGCTGAAGTAGCCCGCGACACGGTCATCACCGTCGGCCACGACGAAGGTCTTGGCCGAGCCGCTGCCCTGCGCCTGGCGGGCGTGCCGCAGCAGCCAATCGTTCAGCGCAGGCTTGCCGCAGTCGAAGCCTTCCAGCCGATGCTGCGAGGCCAGGGGCTCCGGTGCCCGCAGCGTCACTTCGCGTCCCAGGGCGCCTTGCGGGCGAACAAGTCACGCAAGCCGTCGTTGGCCTGCTCGGGGCGCTCCAGCAAATCCATCAGGGCCTGGTACTGGCTGCCCGAGACCATGAACAGGCGCTGATCCAGCAGGGTCTGCTCGGCAGCGAGGCAGGCGCTGTCAAGGATGAAGTCGGTCAGCGACTTGTGGGCCACCTCGGCGGCACGGCGCAGCACGGCCTCCTGTTCCGGGGTGGCGCGCAGGCCAAGGCGGGCGGAACGGGCAGCAGGCGAGGATGCGATGGCAGTCATGGCGGCGCCTCTCTTGTTCGATCAACTGGCGCAATGTTAGTACAAGCGACGAACGCGGTCCAGTTCTCCGAGGCAGCCGGGCGCCATGGTAGACGGTGAACCGCCGCGCGTAAGTCGTTGATTTTTTGGCCGTCGGCGCTGCGCGCACCCGCAGGCCAAACAGAGAAAAGAGACGGCTCTGACCCGGGAAGTGGCCGATTCCGGGCTTCGTGGCGAGTCCGCACCCGCAGCACAGACGGCCGGAACCCCGCGTGGTGCGGGGATCGCGGGCGAAAAAAGGGCCCGGAGATCATCCGAGCCCTTGTAGATGGTGGTGGAACACGGAACCGAACCCGCGTCCGTAATCCGAACTAAATAGTAACGCCTTGGCCTTGAGGACGTGGATTCGATGATTTGGCCAAAATCGTCCTGCGCTGCCACTGGGCTTCTTGGGTAACGCGATCCGCAGCGACGACTGGGCCATTCCGCACATTGGCCTGAGCAGTCTCGGGGAAATCGTCGGCTGGGCGCGCCCAGACGAGTTTCCGCCAAGGAACATGCGCACGAGCAAGGGGCTGCGGGCGCTCGGTTACAACGTGAGGATCGGTGTTTGATCTGCGGCCGTGGGCGGCGCCCGCAAGGTCCCGATCAACCCACCGTCCCCTGCGCCGGACCGGCCCGCCCTGGCATACCGTCCTTGAAGATTTGAGTCACATCAATCGGCCAGCAGGTCGCTGGATGTTGACTCTTGACTTTCGGCATGTTAGGCGCAATATCTTGCAAAGTCTTGCAAGAATTTCCTCGAGCGAGGCCGCGTGACGACGGAACTTGTGGGGGTGGTATGACAGCGCGCCAGCAGGCGATCTTCACACTCGACGAGTTGGCTACCTACTTAAAGGTCGGCAAGCGGACGCTTTACCGGCTCGCCGCGCACGGGGAAATTCCGGCCTTCAAGGTCGGCGGGACGTGGCGGTTTCGTCAAAGTGAAATCGATCAATGGATCAATGATCAGATCCAAGCAGGCAGAAAGAAGGAGGTGATACGCACAGATGAGCAGCCGAAGTCAGCGGAACACTCCGTGTCGTCTGGGCGCGCTGTCCGTCGCCGCAGGCAAACGGAGTGAGCGAGAGTCTTCAATTTTTCTTCTGGAGGTGTGACATGGACATTGATTTCAAGAAATTGGCTCCCTGGAACTGGTTCAAGAAGGAGCAGGAAGAACAACAGAGCACTGCCTCGCTGCCGGTGCAGCGCAATGACCTGCCGGTGGCGGGTGGGCCCGTCAGTCCCATCCTGCAATTGCATCGCGAGATCGACCGCCTGTTCGACGACGCGTTTCGAGGCTTCGGTTTCCCGACGCTGGCCATGCCACGCTGGCCGTCGGACTGGCCGGGCATGCTGAAGCCGGCGCTGGACATCCAGGAGACCGACAAGCAGTACAAGATCGCCCTGGAAGTACCCGGCGTCGAGGAAAAAGACATCCAGATGTTGACGCCGACCGAAAATTGACCAGCAAAGCTGGGTGATGCCGACCGAAAACTGACCAGGGTGTTCAACCTACCCTGCTGCTTTTTTGTGCAGCAAGGAACGAGGAGTGATCACCATGGCCATGATGGGCAAGATTCGCTCGATGCACTTCCGGCAAGGGAAGTCGATCAGCGAGATCGCGCGGCTGACGAGTCTGTCGCGCAACACGATCAAGAAGTGGCTGAAGGCGCCGCAGGGTGCCGAGCCGAAGTACCGGCGTCGGGAGATGCCCACGAAGCTGGCGCCGTTCGTCGAGGCGCTGGAGAAGGCGCTGAAGGCCGATGAGCACCGCCCGCGGCACGAGCGGCGCACGGCGCGGGCGCTGCATGTGGAGTTGCAGGCCTTGGGCTACCCCCCTGTGCCAATATGACCTGCGTCACCTACCCCTGACCATTTAGTGAGCAAC